>NZ_JAKGBG010000012.1:0-116077 GCF_021532595.1 Pseudoalteromonas sp. OFAV1 | reverse complement strand
TTTTGCTAAATCAATAGCAATTAAATTAGACTGTGTCATGTATGGACTCCTTAATTGGTAAAAGTTGTTTTGCAATTTCTTTATACCGTACTCTCCCGTTAATGGGGAGGAGTCCATACATCTGCTAAAATTTTGCTAACTCGTGCCCCTAGACCCTTTCACCTGTATTCTTTTACAATGCATAAAATGACTTAATTTAGAGAATGCGTTGAACTTCTTGGCCCACCTTTACTTAGCACAACCGACGGCTGATTCACACTTTGGTAATCTGCTTGGGGATTTTGGTGGGCGTCGGTATTCAGCGCAGTTACCTGACGCGGTTAAAAATGGCCTTGAAAATCATTATTTGGTTGATAGGTTTACCGACTCACATCCCCTTGTAAAAGAGGCTAAGCAGTATTTTTCGCCAGCACGTAAACGCTTTGCAAGTGTCGCGATTGATGTGGCGTTTGATCACTTTCTTATTCAGCATTGGCATCGCTTTAATGATCAGCCATTAGCTGAATTCAAACAGCACAGCTATGGGCTTTTAAATGCGCGCCAAGCCATGATGCCTTCACGCATGCAGCAAGTTGTGACCAGTATGACTAATAATGATTGGTTTAAAGAATATGAAACACTCGATGGGGTCGGCCTTGCCCTTGATAACATCGCCAAGCGTATTCGTTTTGCTAACAACTTTGCAGGATCGGCAGACGATATTGCCCGTCATTATCAGCAATTAGACGCGGTGTTTTTAGCGTTTTTCCCCGAGCTGGTTGAGCATGTGAAGCTAAAGGGGATGGAATGAGTTAGCGAGTTTCTAGAGTAAACGGGAAAGGAGCTATTTGCTGGTAGGTTGGGTAAAACGGAGTGAAACCCAACAAGTTAACTAGTAGCAGCGGGTTTACTCCGCGTAATTTAGGGTTTTTCTCGTGTAGCGCGAAGCGCCTCGGTGCACTATGTGGTTCAATTTGTTGTTTTGCACAAAGAGAAAACAATGAGAAGTGAATGAGATAAACCAAAAGAGTATTTTGTTTTTCATCTAAAGCGCAGCGCCTCTTACCCTCTATGTGACTATTATTTTTAAATGCTGTTTTTCTCTGTGTAGCGCGAATCGGCTCGGTGAACTCTGTGGTTCAATTTGTTTTTGCACAAAGAGAAGAGAATTAGTAACCCATAAAACCACCAAATTTGTTTTTAATAATTCCTCTAAAGCGCAGCGCCTCTTATCCTCTATGTGACTATTATTTTTAAATGCTGTTTATCTCTGTGTAGCGCGCAGCACCTCGGTGCACTCCGTGGTTCAATTTATTTTTGATGCACAAAGAGAAAACAATGAGAAGTGAATGAGATAAACCAAAAGAGTATTTTGTTTTTCATCTAAAGCGCAGCGCCTCTTACCCTCTATGTGACTATTATTTTTAAATGCTGTTTTTCTCTGTGTAGCGTGAAGCGGCTCGGTGAACTCTGTGGTTCAATTTGTTTGTTGCGCAAACAGCTTAATGGAAGTAAAAAGGGAGATAATTCCTCCCTAAGAGTCTAGTGTTTATTAATGGAAAAGTATTCGTAGTTACAGTTATTATTACAATTGCTCTTTAATATACTGTAATTGCTTTTTGTGACGTCTCTTATACCTTTTAATAACGAGGGAGCTAGTTTTAAGTTGCTTACTAAAGAATAACACCGCTAGTAATAAGTTAAACAAAATAAAAAAGCTAGATAACTTTAAAGCATTAACAGATTGGGCATAAAGTTCAGTGAATAAAATTATAAAAAAAGTAAAAAGTGATATTGAAATCGCTGTAATAACTAGCCCTTTAAAAATTTTTATGACCCAGGTTTTTCCAATAGATAAAAGTACACCTAGTGTTATACATACACAAATTCCAGAAAAGAAAATTATTACTCTAGGAGTCAAATCTTTAAAGGATTCATAAGGCCAAAGAACCATTAATACTAAGAACGCAGCTGATGAGTAGCTAAAAACACTAGCAACTATAGATATAGCGCAAGTTAAAATGTATTTTAACTTTGGGACGGAGTCACTTAAGGGTAGATCTTCAGCCTTCACTTTCTAAGCTCTCATATACACCAATTGCAATTCCTTTTATTTCACCGTTATATGCACTACCAGTAAAAGCAAGTGCTGCTGCGACAGAATCACGTAAACGCGTTCTTAGTTCATTGTTAATTTGTATATTATTAAACCTCTTCGGAACAATATTACTTCTCATCATTTTTTTAAGCATTTTATTAGATATCCCTGGTACCTTAAGCCTTATTATTTCTTTAGTAATCCGGCTTCTTTCTTGTCTGCTTTTACTTGACAATAGTTGTCTAAAGCTCACACCGCTAGAGTTTGCAATCTTGAGAGTTCTTACTGCGATAGCACTAGCAGCTGTAGCTCCAGCTAAAGAGATATAGTCTAGTGCCTTGATTGTGTTTACATACCAGTCCTCAGAATCTAGCCAATCATTAAATTCTGGAGAATACTTTTCAGCACCACTTCTCAGTATTCCGTTTGCACATTGGAGTGTTGTTGCAGATGCAGCGCTAAAGGATAAAACAGAGACTACTGCACTGCTTCCAAAAGATATTGGGGTAGCTAAACCAGAGGCGACAAAAACAACCCAAGAAATTATTGCACCAGTACACGCAAAAACTGTCCCTGTAACTTCGGATACGAATCTACTTTCTCTAGGGTTAACCGAGCTATGTCTAAGTTCGTTTGTAAAATCGCTTTTGTTTATATGCTTTGGTGGTTCTCTTAGAATTATATTTACAGGATTTAGACGGCATATAGGTTTGAACTCCCTAAGAGTAACTACTGTAAAATTTTCATCTATATATATAACACCAGCGCCAGAGAGCTGGATATCCTTGTCTATTTCTTCAAATAACTTTTTTTGATCAAGAAAAAAATTTAGTTTGGTTTTAAGTTGCTTTTGCTTAAAACTATCCCTGTTTAGAATATTCACCTGTTATTCCTTTAAAAGGTTTAATATAGGTGGTCATGGTCTAATTAAATAAAACGTTTGTCAATAATAAAGGAACGGAATTGTTTTTCACTTAATAAATATTTAAAGATACATTTTTTTGGTTGAAACAGATTGTTCATCACTTCTTTTATGCAGAAGCTCGTATTTTTATTTTCTCCGTGTAGCGCGCAGCGCCTCTTATCCTCTTTGTGAAAATTACCTCACAGCGGTTCATAAACCGATTTACCTCTTACCTTAAAATATGAAATGGCTGATATCTTGGCTGCTTGTTGCGGTTATATAGTCGGTTATCGATAGCTAAGTAAACTCCAAGGCGCTTAAAAGCTCGTTATTTAACTGAGCTGAACTACCCTTTGTAAAGCAAGTAAGCCTTAAATTAATACTTACCTCAATCCCAGTAACTTGAACATAGCAATGTAATGTAGCAACCGTGAGGGAACAATAATGAGCAAACCCATAATTGCAGCCGTTTCGCCGAAAAAAGTCACCTTAGAGCAGGGGCAAGAATACTATTTTTGTGCCTGTGGGCGTTCTAAAAACCAGCCATTTTGTGATGGCTCACATGCCGGAACCGATTTCAAACCCAAAGCATTTACAGCAGAAGAGTCGGGCGATGCCTATTTATGCCAATGTAAGCACACTGCCAATGCGCCATTTTGTGATGGTAGTCACAAACAGTTTGATCAAAGCCAAGTTGGTCAAGAAGGGCCTGGCGTACAAATTCAAGCCTCTGATTCACCTGTAGCTACTGCAACCAAAGAGGAGCCCACCGTTGAGCTTATTCATCAACTGGCACGTGAAGGGTTATCAAAGCTTGGTCATCATGGCCCTATGGTGTCGATGGGTGTGCCGCGATATCAATTACCTAAATGGGATGATTTACAACTAATGGTGGCACAAATGGCAACGCAACCGTTAATGGAAGATGTAGCTGTTAATACCGAACTTGTGATTGGTCCGCGAGCGAAAAAGCCATTAAAGCTGGCTATTCCGCTGTTTGTTTCAGATATGAGTTTTGGTGCTTTATCAGAAGAAGCTAAAGTATCGTTAGCAAAAGGAGCAGAGCTTGCCGGAACGGGTATTTGCTCGGGTGAGGGCGGTATGCTTCCTGAAGAGCAGCAAGCCAATTCACGCTATTTTTATGAATTAGCAAGTGCAGGTTTTGGTTATAGCGAAGACAAATTAAAAAACGTGCAGGCCTTTCACTTTAAAGGCGGACAAGGCGCAAAAACAGGCACGGGGGGGCATTTACCGGGCAATAAGAATGTTGGCAAAATCTCTGAGGTTAGAGGGATTGAAGCGGGTACTTCGGCGATTTCACCCCCAACATTTAAAGACTTACACAGTGCGGCTGATTTCAAAAAATTTGCTGATAGAGTTCGCGAGGTAACTGGCGGTATCCCAATCGGGTTTAAATTAAGTGCTAATCATATTGAGGAAGATATTCAATTTGCGCTCGATGCGAGCGCCGATTACATCATTCTTGATGGTCGTGGTGGTGGTACTGGTGCAGCTCCTGAGATCTTTAGGGATCATATTAGTGTACCGACTATTCCTGCACTTGCCAGAGCAAGAAAGTACTTAGATGAACAAGGTGCAAGTGATGTTACTTTGATCATTACAGGTGGTTTACGTTTACCCATTGATTTTGTAAAAGCGCTCGCTCTTGGTGCTGATGGGGTGGCGATTTCAAATAGTGCAATGCAAGCAATCGGCTGTGTTGCTGCGCGTATGTGTAATACCAATAACTGCCCAGCAGGGATTGCCACACAAAAGCAAGACTTACGTCAGCGCTTAAATATTGAAAAGTCGGCAAATCAATTGAAGAACTTTTTTGAAGCCTCCACTGAGTTAATGTCGGTAATGGCTAGGGCATGTGGGCATGACTCTTTAGCTAAGTTTAATGCTAATGATCTAGCAACATGGCACAAAGATATGGCGTTGTTATCTGGCGTTAAGTACGCGGGCGTTGGCAGTGTGTAAGCTGCAACGCTTAATCGTAAAAGTTATTTCACTTTAATTTCTTCAATCACCGAGTACATATAGCGTACAGATTAATTATGGTAAACAATCTGTTGCTATGTGCCTCGGTGCATTCTTTGGTTTTTAGTGATTATTAATAAAAGTTTGTTGCTGGTTAGGTTTATCACCATGGGCTATAACTTATCTCACAAGAAAAATGTATTGCCTCCAAATTTTGAACAATCAAAGTTAACACATTCAAAGCATAGAAAAATGCGTTAGTAATTTTTCTTAAAACACCTGTTTAATCGACTTAGAGTATCTCTTCTAACCTGTAGGTTTTCTCACTAATCGTACAAAGACATTCCAGCTTTAATTAAGGTAGCACTTTGGGTTACATTTAGTTATTATAATATAAATGATAATTGTTACCATTACTTATCATCTTTAAAGACTTAACCGATTAAGCTGTATTTATACCCAAGAGATAAAATGACTATAATTAACCGATTCCACTGTTCTGTACTTTCAATTGCTATTAGCACAATTTTGACTCCAGCTGTTTATGCCAAAACAGCATCACCGAACATAGAAAAAATATCAGTTTCAGGTGTTAGGCAAGCGTTTCGTGGTGATGTTCCTATGCGTGAGCAACCACAGAGTGTTGAATTTATTTCTGCTGAAAACCTCGATGATGCGGCAGTGAACACGTTGACCGATATTTTTGACCTAACTCCAAGTATTGCTGAGCAAAATGATTTTGGTGGTTTATGGGAAAGCTTTGCAATACGCGGGTTAGTTGGCGATGAGAGTATTCCATCAGGTTTCTTAATTAACGGCTACTCATCTGGCAGAAGCTTCAGTGGTACACGTGATACAAGTAATATCGAATACGTAGAAGTGATGAAAGGACCTGGCTCTGCGCTTTATGGTCGTTCTGAGCCTGGGGGAACAATTAATATAATCACTAAAAAACCACAGTTTGCAAAGCAGGGTTATACAAAAGTAACAGCAGGGAGTTGGCAGAATTACCGAGCAGAGGCTGACTACACCAATGCTGTTTCAGACAATGTTGCTTTTAGAGTTAATGGTGCTGTTGAAGAGGGTGAAAGTTTTCGAGATCATCATGAGTCAAGCAAAACGGTCGTTACGCCTTCAATTCTATGGTTAATTTCAGATACATCAAAGTTGAATTATGAGCTTGAGTATGTAGATCAAAGTACAACCTTCGATCGTGGTATTGTCGCCATTGAGGGAAAAATAGATGCGTTACCAATTGACACTTTTTTAGGTGAACCAAGTGATAAACCTACAGAAGTTGACGCTATTTCTCATCAACTTACGTTTGAGAAGCAAATTGGACAGTGGTCTCTTTTGAATGGTTTAAGTTACAGTGACTCAAAATTTTTAAGTGAGTCGAGTGATGCCGAACTTGCTCCAAGTAGACAAATTTATTTCAAAGATGGCGAAACATTAAGTAGGCAGCATAATCAGCGCGACTTTCAAACTGAGTACCTTTCAGCGCGAATAGAACTTAGCGGTAGTGTTGAGCTTGCAGGTTTGACACACCACTTATTAATTGGAGCAGATGCCAGCAAGTTCGATTTTGATAAACTGTGGTATCGATATCGTCCAACACTTGAAGACACCCGTTACGCAATTAACATGTATAATCCAGTGTATGGAAAAGCAGCGCCTGAAGGGTCTCTTTTATTCAACAGTACTGAAGTACAACATAGTTATGGAGTGTATATTCAAGATCAACTAGACCTAACTGAGCAGTGGAAAGTGCAAGTAGGTGGTCGTTTTGATTGGTTTGATCAACAAATAGATAATCATATTAATCAGCAACAGTCTAAAAGTGATCAAAGCACATTTAGCCCGCGTGTCGGTCTAGTTTATGTCTACTCAGACAGCCTCCAATACTACACAAGTTACTCTGAAGGCTTCAGACCTAACAGCGGTTACGATAGTAAAGGAGATGCATTTGAGCCTGAAGAAACAACATCTTTCGAAGCGGGTATTAAGTTTACTACCGATAGTGTAAGTGGAAGTTTTACAGTATTTAGTGCCGAAAAGAGCAATATGCTAACTACAGACCTACAAGCTGGTGTATCTACTGCGCTAGGTGAAGTGACAAGTGATGGCATTGAGCTAGATTTACATGGCAACATTACAAGCAATGTATTATTTGATTTTGCTTATACTTACACAGACGCTAAAACAGCAAACGATACAGTCAACCCAGATTGGTGGGTAAAGCTGCCAAAAGGCAGTCCGTTACTTAATATCCCTAAACACAGTGCAAATGCTCAAATTAAGAGAGAGCTAAACGACTTAATAGATTTAGATGCAACTGTTGGGCTTGCTGTACAATATGTTGGCGAGAGGCTTGGAGAAACCATTGATCCTACCTATTACTTACCTTCTTACACTTTGGTAAATATGTTTGCAAAATACAATGTGACTAATGACTTAAGCTTGCAATTTAATGTAAATAATTTGCTGGATAAAAAATATTATTCTAATTCGTACTCTGCTATTTGGACTCAGCCAGGGGAGCCGGTAAATTACAAGTTGAGCTTAAATTATAAATTTTAACTAAACGTCAGTTATTTACAACAGAGCTTAGGCCTACGATTATTGCAGCAGTTGCTGCTTAATCGTCTGGCCCTTTTAGGGTAAATACTAAATGCCTGCGCATGTCTTTTAAAATCACGCCCTTTTTCAGCATTGCGCCACTCAGGCGCTTTTGCCACTTTAATAATTCTGGTGTGGCAGCATCAAGAGTTTGTTGATTTTCAAATTGAAAACATAAAAGCAATGAGCCTGGAAATAAGTGGTATTCCACATCGAACCAGCATTGCAACATGCCTTCAAGCTCAGCGCGGCCTTGCTCTTCAAGAGCATCGGCAACATTTAATACAAGGGCTTGTTGTTTTAATTGTACTTTAGAAAGCTTTTTCATTATTAACCCAAGGTCATTTTTCAGAAGCTGGAAGTATACATAAGCTCACTCATTGCTAAAAGTTTTGATTTGCGACTAGTTTATTTTTCTTATTAAAACTTTTTAAAGTTAATGTAATGTTATTGAAAATCTTATTTTCTCTCAGAGATTCTTGCTCAATTAAGAAAAATAGGTACACTATTTTTATCCCTTTTATGGGTACTTCAAAGGATGAAGTAATGATCAGTAAATCTTTATTTGTACTTACTAAATATCACACAGATTTATACAACGATGATTTTTTGTTGTTACTTAAAGTGTTAGAGACTGTCACCCCAAAGGTTAAGGTTGATAGCCGATTACCTGCTATCGACAGTCGTGCTAATTTTGCATTATTTTTAGTTGATGCGGCTTATAGCAGTTGTTCAGAATTGTTAAACGAAGAAATTATCGATTTGGCGAAAAGTAATCATGTTGCTTTATACAATGCCATGCCGACTAAAGTACACGAACAAACAGCATTATTGGCAAATATAAAAGGCATTATTTATAAAAATGATGAGCCTGAAAATACCTTTAAAGGAGTGAGACGGATTTTGTCTGGTGAGCTTTGGTTTTGTCGAAAAACAATGTCTAAAACTTTATCAGAACTCGTTCAGCAAGTGCCCAATTTTATAAAAACACCGCATACCGATTTGGTAAGTTTAAATGTGTTAACTGCTCGCGAAAAGTCAGTGATCTCTTTGCTGGCAAAGGGAGCAAAAAATGAGGATATTGCAAACACCTTGAATATTAGTTGCCACACAGTTAAAACACATATCTACAGCGCATTTCGCAAAACGAAGTCACGTAATCGTATCGAATTGGCAAATTGGGCGCAGCGCTTTATGCCCGCTGCATCCATTGTAACTAGGTGAGCAAGAGTTGTTACTAAATAATCTGAGGTGACCAAATACCCTTGTTTATTCCTTTATTTATGAGCAAAGTTAATGCTTTTTCAATAGCTTGAGAGACGCAAATATGCATAGGTTCGTTATCACTGTACCCTGCTTCAGCCTCAAGCAAGCGCTTGTAACTGATGTAGCGGAAAAAACCTGCTCGCATTTATTTAGAGAGAACTTTCTTGCTTGTAGCTACTGACAGCAGCACTTGACCAGTTCGCACATCAACTGCACGCATGTAAATAGAAATAATATCTTCACGATAAATTTCTGATGCACCAATTCCAAAATACTCAGCGCCTAAGCCACCTGTTTTGATATTTGTGTCGTAACTGATAATACCTCCCTCTAAAATTATTTTTGCAGTTGTTAGTGGTGGTAATTCAGGTGTTAAATTTTCGTTGTCGGTCATAGCTGCGCGAATAATTTTACGTTCGGTGAGTAGATTTTGTAGTCCTTCACGTTCAACAGGAATAAACCAGTCAGTTTCATGTAACGCTTGCATAAGGATAGAGTTAGCGCCTTGAGTGACAGCCGTTGAGAAGGAGCTTACATTTTCTTGAGGTTTATACTGACCTGTTTGATCTCGAAATGAATAAACAGAAACAGGAATGGCTCCTTTTGGTTTTGGCAATGCTTTTAGTTCAGCAAAGGTGTCTGTTAGTGTTATTTCTGTAGCAATTTGTTGTGCAGGAGGCAGTGTTGCTTTGAATGTTGAGCAAGCAGTCAAAAATACTAAAGAGAGTAGTAATGTTAGTATGCGTATCATTATCCGAACCTCGGCACTTCAATAATTGTGATAGTGCCATCAATTAAATTGGTGATTTGCACCGTGATAGCATCAGATGAACTGGTGATTATTTGAATCTCATAGTCACCACTAACAAAGGTAGAGTCTTGGTTAAAGATACTCTCTTCAACATCATCACCAAAAGCGATATCAGTGATTTCACGGACCATTCTGTTTAGATAAGTTCGCTCTAAAGAATCCTGAAAATTTTCTGCGTAGCTTTTCTCATCAATAGGTGCTTTGTGCTTATTTTGAGCCTGAGCCTTAGATAAAAGCATGTTTGCGTTTAATGGATTACCGCCAAACGATGGATTAATGGGCTTGTAAACTAGCTCAGTAGCGAGCATTAATGGGGAGGTTAAAAATAAGGTCGCGAAAATTATTTTTTTCATTGTTATTACCATCCACTGGGTGCTAAATCTGGAGATGTTTGTTTAAAGCGTGCACGCGCAATTGCATCCATTGCCGCAAACATTGCGCTTTCTACTCTCTCTTTTAGAGGGCCGCCTCTACGTCTCATAAAACTGACATAAATTAGTTCGTTATTAAGTAAAACTTCAAGTCGAGTTCCGGCGCGAGGAAGTACCGTTTCTTTAATTACAACATGAGTATCAGAGCTGTTAGGTAGGTCTAGCCACAATTGCGAAAAGCCATAGTAAAACTGATGACCAAAGCGACTGATGCTACGATCAAGCACTAAACCGTCAATTTCTACTTCATTAGCATCACAGCGTTGGAATACTGAAAAAAGCAAAATAATGGTTAAAGTTAAGTAGTTGATATTTTTCATAATCGCATCTAAGGAGGGGAGGGCCCCTCCTTATACTCTATTACTGTTGAATGACAGTTGCTGAATTGAAGTCACCAATCTGAGTAACTGATATAACGTTACCACTTCCCATGATAGATCCTTCAACTAGGTTACCTTCACCTACTTGGCTGATTGAAACAGAGTTTTCGTCTCCTGAAACAATAAAAGCACCCTCACTAATACCTGCAACTAAGTTAAAGTTACCTTCTTGCGCAATATCAATACTATTACCAAGACCCTCAATCATAAGATCAATTGCGTTAAGCTCTCCATTTTGAGCTAAATCAACTTGGTTATTCGAGCTTTCCATAATAGAGCTCAAGCTAAGGGTAGCTTCGTTAGCATAGCCATTTTGTGATATAACAATTTCATTCGCATTACTAGCAATGCTGGTATTTGGATAAGATGACTCAATTATTGCGGTATTTAGATCCCCTGTTTGCACCATTTCAATGTCATTATTTGAACCATTAAAGTTAACGGCATGAGCAATATTATCGCTTCCTACTTGAAGTGATATAAATTCGTTATTATTGCCGATAACCCCAAAGTAAGTGGTATTGTTATTGCCATTTTGAACAGACAACATGTCATTTTCGTCACCAATTAACTCCGCGGTTGCTATGTTGTCATCACCATATTGAATACTATCAACTTCGTTATCATTACCTGTGAACACACCTGAATTGAATTCGTTGTTATTTCCTCTTTGCTCAACTTCAATATTGTTTTCATTGCCGTTGATTGAATCAATGCTTACTTGGTTTTCATCACCATTTTGTTCAATACTGATTTCATTTTCATCGCCATAGAGTTCAGTGATACTAATTTCATTGTAAGAGCCAATTTGCTCACTGGTAAGTTCATTCATGTTGCCAGTGATGTTGTTAACAGTAAGCTGGTTCCAAAAACCGTCTTGTTCTATTTCTATGGTATTTTCATCACCATAGATGGCATATAGTTTTGCTTCATGCCAAATACCATACTGCTCAGCAGTTACTTCATTAGCACTGCCTTGCATGTTGTAGTTATAAAACCAATTTCCATCGCCATCTTGTGTTACAGTAATGTCATTTTCATCGCCATTTATGATATTGATTACTTCATTTGTAATACCAAAAAAACTTGCACCATTTTGAACTACTGAAAGCTGGTTGCTATCACCTATTACTTCAGTTAGAGCTCCATTTTGCTCACCATCTTGCGTATAAGACTGTTGGTTGTTATCACCGTAAGTTGTTACAAGAATAAGATTCCCATTGCCCATTTGAACGGCATCGGTCTCATTGCCATCACCCGTTGTAATTATCTCAACTTGATTTGAATTACCTTGTTGTAATGTACTTGCTGCATTTCCTAAGCCTTGGATAGACGTTTGAGAAATGACGAGCAGGTTCCCTTGTGCAGTAACACGCTCTACATTTGTCAACGCAGATGTTGAACTTGGTTTATCTGTATTTTGAGCATACGCAGCAGAAGATAAAGCCATTGCTATTGCGCAGGTTAAAATCGATTTAGATAGTTTCACGCTAATCTCCTTAATCAATAAAATATTTTTAGCCGCGATACACAAAGCGTTTTTACAAGGTTGCCGGCTTGTATTTTTGCTACTTAACAGGTGTGCGCGAATCCAAAATGTTTGTGCTATTTACTTGGTGGTGAAACACCAAAACTTCCGTGATTGCGTATGGCATCATTCGTATAGAAAAAAGAACCTTTGTTTGTATATCGAATACAGAGAAGCCCAAAAACGGCTGTGAAAATGGCTACTTCAAAACGTCGTTTCGCTTGTAGCGAATGAAAGAAGATAATTTCGCAACCGAGAGTATTAACTTTATGTTTACTTTACGAAGTGATAAATGGAATGTTTTTGTGATTTTTTTAATCTATTTAAGTCAATTGCTTAGGCTTACTTTTGCTTGGGACCTTTATGAAAATTGGATCTAGTACAAAAAAAGAATGAGAAAGATGGCATGAGTTTCGGCAGGTTAAAGCTAACAAAAAAGCTTGAAACTCTAGATTTAATTTCATTTTAGATCACAAAAAAGAATGAAAATTTTAAGTTCTCTTTGTTTAGGTTTGCGTATTTTTTAAACAGTCACTAAAAAGGTTTTGTTGCCACAAGATTGTGTATCGGTGTTTCAGAGAAGAAATACTCTACGCTGTGTTTTCACAGCGTCTGTTTATGGAATAGCACTATGAAAACAAAATTATCAGCTTTAACACTGGCTATTATTCCACTCCTTACGGTTGGTGCACATGCAAGCACTCAGCCTAATAAACCGACAAAAAGTGTGGATGAAAATAGCATATTGGTAGTATTTAAAAAAGGAACGCCTGCAGCAGTTCGAGCACAAGCACGTTCTTTAGTTAAAGCCAAAATAAGAGACTTAAATTCAGATGGTATCGATGACCGTTACAAACACATTTTAGGTGGTCGGTTAGCAAACTTTAAGCTTTCAGAAGTAAACCAAAAAGTTGCATTAGAAGCCTTATCTAAGCATCCAGCAGTAGAATATGCAGAACCTGATTATCAGTTACGGGTATTAGGTATTCCTGATGACACTCGTTTTGCTGAACTTTGGGGGATGAATAACACTGGGCAAACAGGGGGAGTTGCTGATGCTGATATCGATGCAGTTGAAGCATGGGACATAACCACAGGTTCAAGTGAGATAATCGTTGGGGTTATTGATACTGGTGTAGATTATAATCATCCTGACTTACAAGCAAATATGTGGGTAAACCCTGGCGAGATAGCTGGGGATGGTATCGATAATGATGGTAATGGCTACATTGATGATGTTTATGGCATAAATGCGATTACAGGAAATGGTGATCCTATGGATGATCAGGGGCACGGATCGCATGTATCAGGTACGTTAGGTGCTTCTGGTAATAATACCCAAGGAGTTGTGGGTGTAAATCATGAAGTATCTATCGCAGGTTGTAAGTTTTTGAGCTCAGCGGGAACGGGTTCTACGTCAGATGCAATTGAGTGTGTTGACTATTTTGTAGCCCTTAAAAATGCCGGTCATAATATTAGGGTAACGAATAATAGTTGGGGAGGAGGTGGCTATAGCCAAGCCTTAGCTGATTCTATTACAGCCAGTGAAAATGCAGATATTTTATTTGTCGCAGCGGCAGGTAACGATGGCGTCGACAATGATGTAAACCCTCATTACCCATCTAGTTATGAACATGATTCAATTTTGGCAGTGGCAAATACAACGCATACAGATGAAATGGCCTGGGACTCGCAGTGGGGCTTAACAAGCGTTGATATGGGAGCGCCAGGTAGTGCAATTTTATCAACAGTACCAGGGGGCGGTTATGCTTCTTATTCTGGTACTTCAATGGCTACACCACATGTTGCTGGGGCTGCAGCACTCGTGCTATCAATTAATCCTAATTTAACAGCGCTAGAATTAAAACAGTTACTAATGAGTAGCGGTGATGCTAATGCAAATTTAGCTGGGTTGACAGTTGCTGGCACCCGTTTAAATGTTCATCAGGCACTACTCGATGCAGACCCTGAGCCTAGTTTTAGATTGTCTGTTGCACCACGGAATCAAGAAATTGTAGCAGGTGAGAATGCAAGCTACGAGTTGAGTATTGGCTCCATTGCACAATGGCAAGGTGTGGTTGAATTATCGGTAGACAGCCCTATTAGCGGTGCTGTGTTATCATCAAATACAGCTCAGCCCGGCGAGTCTGTTACTTTAACCGTTCCTACAACTGAACAAACCACATGGGGAGATTACAGTGTAGCTATAAACGCTGTATCGGGTGATTTGGAGCAACAAGAAGTTGTCGGATTATATGTATTGCCGCAAGGTTTAACCGAGTTTAGCTATCAAAATGACACCCCGATGGCTATTCCTGATACTAACTCACAGGGTATTACATCTACTATTACCATTAATGATGACATCACCGTTTTTGATACAAATACCTTTGTAGATATAACACATACTTGGATTGGCGATTTAATTGTTACCTTAACATCTCCATCAGGTACGATGGTAACCTTACATAATAGGTCAGGTGGTAGTGCTGATGACATCAATGAAACCTATAATTCGGCGGCTTTCAATGGTGAAGTTGCCACAGGTGACTGGACTCTCTTTGTGTCTGATAATGCCAGCTCTGATACAGGTACTCTCAATGCTTGGTCATTAAACTTAACTGGGATTGGAGAAGTCTCTCCTCAACCACCACAAGCTGGATTTACATTTACTGCAGATGGCTTAAATGTTCAGTTTTCAGATGCGAGTTCTGATGTAAATGGTGATATTGTCAGTTGGATGTGGGACTTTGGTGATGGCGCAACAAGCTCTGATGCTAGCCCAACTTATACTTATGCAGAATCAGGAACTTACTCTGTAGCTTTAACAGTGACGGATAGTGAAGGATATACCGATACTGTAACCCAACAACTGTCAGTGAGCTCTGATGTAATTGAACTTGAATTAGTGCGCGCTAATAAAACACGCCTTGGCTACATGCGTGTGCAGCTTGGTTGGGAAGGAAGTAGTGCCGATAGCGTTAACATTTATCGTAATGGCGAGCTGATCAGTACTACAGAAAATACCGGCAAATACCTAGATTTTGAACGTAGAGCAACAGAAAGCTCGTACTCTTATCAGGTTTGTCAATCAGCAGATGTATGCTCAAATGAAGTAACTGTTACATTTGATTAGTGTCTGTTAGCGGTTGTGTTGGTGCACATAAGTATAAAACCGCGCATTTTTGCGCGGTTTTATATGTCTATAGAGCTAAGTTTATTTACCATATGTAGGTAATCGCTTGAATAGATTTGAGCGCTTTTAAATACCCTTCTAGGGTAGTCAAAATCATTGATAATTAAATAAGTTATCTTCTATCAAGCTTGGCGAAATGCATTACGCCAATCTCTAGGTGATAAGCCAAATTGCTTGCGAAAGTGATGCCTTAAAGTAACAGCAGAGCCAAAACCACATTTTTCTGATAAGTGCTCTAATGATAAATCGGTTGCTTCTAGTAATTGCTGTGCATAGTTTAAACGCTGATTCAAAAGCCATTGTCCTAGGCTTTGCCCTGTAAGAGACTGAAAATGGCGGGTGAAGGTACGTCGGCTCATATGCATTTGTTTTGCAAGTTCATCTATTGTGTGTGTGGCACACAGATTTTTTTGTATTTGTTCAAGTAATGACGCTAAGCGCTCGTCTGCAACATTGTTTGGTACTGGTAAAGCGACGAACTGCGATTGCCCGCCTGTTCGATAGGGAGCTGTTACCATTACCCTTGCTATGGCATTGCTGTGCTTACTACCTAAGTACTGACGAACTAAGTGTAAACAGCAATCAATGGCTGCTGCGGTTCCTGCCGATGTATAAAGCTGGTTATGTTTAAGGTAAAGCACTTGATTGTTAAGTTTCACTTTAGGAAAACGTGCTTTGAAGTCATTGCTATAGGCCCAATGAGTGGTTGCTTCAATATTATCTAAAAGCCCAATGTGCGCTAACGCATAAGCTCCTAAGCAAAGTCCTACAATAATAGCACCACGCTGATGCGCTGTTAGCAAGCTGGTTGTTAATTCTTTAGAGGGAGTTGTTTCAGGGAATGGCCAAGACGGAATAATTATAATATCTGCCTGATCAAACTTTGAAATTGAGTGACGCGATTGAATATCAAACCCCGAGCTTGAAGGCATTACAGCTTTACTTTCGCTGCACACTGCTAAGTTAAATTCTTTGATGCCTGCCGAGCGAGCACCCTCACCAAACACCATGCATGGTACTGCAAGATGAAATGGGCTGATATTTGGAAATGCTAATACTGCAACGTTCAAGGTAAAGCCTTATCAGATACTTTGGCCCAATATTATCGATAAATAGTGTTTGGGTCACTGTTTGCTGCATTAAAAATTAAGCAAACTGTGCCACAACACAACTCTAAAAGGTTCTCACAATGACAAATACAGCTTTATTGATTATCGATTTACAGAATGATTATTTTGCAGGTGGTGCATTTCCTCTATGGCGGGCTAAACAAGTAAAAGATCAGCTTGTTGAGGTAATAAAACAAGCAACAGAATGTGGCATTTTACCTATCCATATTCAACATATTGCTGAATCACGACAAGGCTTGGCTCCTTTTTTTAACCAAGATACGATAGGGGTCAATATTCATCCTGATATTTTAAAAGCAGCACCAGAAGCCCCTGTGGTTGTAAAACACTATGCAGATAGTTTTTATCAAACAAATCTCGATGATATTTTAAAGCAGCACGGTATTAAAAAACTTTTGATCGCAGGTATGATGACTCAAAACTGTGTGACTCATACGGCGATATCTGAGCAAGCAAAAGAATACGACGTGGAAGTCTTAACGGATGCGTGTACAACCGTTACTGAAATGCTTCACTTAATCGCTTTAAATGCCCTTGCCCCGCGAGTAAAGCTATTAGAGTCAAATCAAGCTTTGCTTAGTTTGCAAAGTAATTAATATTCGCAAAGGCTGAAATAACATCTTTGGCAAATGCAATGCGAGGATGCTTTAACGCGCCTTTGTTCCATACTAAGTAAATTATGTTTTCTGGGCCTACAGGGCCCAGTTGTACAAGCTCTCCAGCTTTTATCTGATCGCGGCATAGGTAATCAGGCAACACAGAGTAGCCAATACCTGAGCGAATAATATTGCTAATTGCACGAATGTCAGGGCAAATAGCTATCACATTTGAGTGGCATTTTGCGTTGAACACAGACTCAAAGTATTGCCTAATTAGAGGCAGCTCTTCATCATAAGCGACAACATTGTAGCTTGAGAGAAGGTCTGCGGTGATAGTGCTATCTTTAATTTCTCGTCCGTGAAGGCGGTTCATTACTAAAATAAGCTTTTCTCTATCAAGCACTAAGCTATCAAAAAGTGAAGGATCGGGTTCGGAGGCGGCAATAGCGATATCTGCTGCACCACATTGCAAGGCATCAAAAATACTCACCTTATTACCAATATGCAGAACAAGGTTTACATTGCCAGATTGCAATAAGTTGGCGATTTGTGGCCCTGACACACTACTAATATATTCTGCAGGCCCTGCGATATTTACAGTGCCATATACGGCACTTGAGCGGGCGCGGATTGACATAATTTTTTGCTCTAAAATATCAATGTGACCAGACACTTGCAGAGCTAAATCGTGCGCAGCGGCGGTCGGAGTAACTCCGCGAGCTTTGCGTTCAAACAACGCTTTACCAACGACTGACTCCATGGCTTGAATATGGGCCGAAACCGAAGGTTGCGACAAACCGAGGTTAGCTGCTGCTTTCGTTATATTTTTGCAGCGATAAACTTCCACAAAGGTTTTTAGCTGTGTGAGGTAAGACATAAAATAGGCGAGCCATAAATTTTCTGATTGCTTCCCTTAATTTATCCGAATTCACACAAGCGCGCAAACAGCCTATTCTAGATGCATTCAAATAAGAGGATAAATCATGAACAAGGTTTTGCAGTGTTTAACATTCGTAGCAGCTTCGACTATGTCATTATTTGCTGTGGCAAGTGAAGGCGAGGTATTAGTCATTTTATCAAGCGAGACAACCATGGAACTTGCTGGTGGGCACAGCATTGAGACAGGTTATTACCTTAACGAGTTTGGTGTACCTGCAAAAGCTCTCGCAGATGCGGGCTATGAGCTTGTGTTAGCAACGCCAAAGGGGAATGCTCCGCAGGTTGATAAAAAATCAATCAGCGTAGATTACTTTGCTGGTGATGAGCAGAAAATGAGAGAGAGCCAAAAATTTATTGCATCGTTACCCAATATTAATGATACCGCTAGTTTGAGTGAGATTTTGGCAGGCGGTTTGAGCCAATATGATGCAGTGTTTATCCCTGGTGGTCATGCTCCGTTGATTGATTTAGCAAATAATCCTGAAGTCGGTGAAATTTTGCGCCACTTTAATCAACACGGTAAACCTACGGCGGCAATTTGCCACGGCCCAATTACCTTATTATCGGCACAAACTGAGCCTAAGGCGTATTACAGTGCAATCCAAACTGGGCAGACGGCGTCAGCAAGCAATTGGATTTATGATGGCTATAAAATGACAATATTTTCTGATCCAGAAGAGCGAGTGTTTGAAAGCAGTTTAGAAGGTAAAAAGCTTAAGTTCTATCCGGCTATGGCAATGGAAAACGCTGGTGGAAATATGGCATTTGCCAGCGAGTGGCAGCCTAACGTGGTTGTTGACCGCGAACTCATTACGGGGCAAAACCCATTTTCAGATACGTTGTTAGCTGAAAAACTATTAAAAATGTTAGCAAAGTAAATTTGTAAAAGTATTACCTATCAAAAATTTAGGAGGCAAATCGATGCTAAACTTTATTTATAAAAATCAAACAGAAATTTTATTTGGTAAAGGTCAAATTAGCGAAATTTCATCACGCTTACCAACCGATGCAAAGGTGTTGTTACTCTACGGTGGTGGCTCAATAAAGAAAAACGGCGTATACGACCAAGCTATGAGTGCACTGGCCGATGTTGACGTTATAGAGTTTGGTGGCGTTGAGCCAAACCCAACTTACGAAACACTGATGCAAGCGGTTACAACGGCAAAAGAGCACCATGTTAACTTTATTTTAGCTGTTGGTGGTGGCAGTGTTATTGATGGCGCTAAGTTTGTTGCTGCAGCCTATAACTATGCAGGGGAGCCGTGGGATATCCTTGTTAAAGGGGCAGAGTTTAGCAATCCTTTACCAATCGGTGCGGTATTAACCTTACCTGCAACAGGCTCTGAGAGTAATGGTAACTCAGTGGTAACTAAAAAAGAGACTTCACAAAAGCGCGCTTTTTCGTCACCAACAGTACAACCTGTTTTTGCTGTACTTGATCCTGAATACACGTTTTCGTTGCCTGCACGTCAGGTAAGTAATGGTGTGGTTGATGCGTTTGTTCACGTGATTGAGCAATACTTAACGTACCCTGTTAATGCACCATTACAAGACCGTTTTGCAGAAGGTATTTTGCAAACCTTGATTAGCGAAGGGCCAAAGGCGCTGAGCGAGCCACAAAATTACGATGTTAGAGCTAATGTGATGTGGTCGGCTACGATGGCACTGAATGGTTTAATTGGTCAAGGTGTACCGCAAGATTGGTCTACACATATGATTGGCCATGAATTAACGGCACTTTATAACCTTGATCATGCACAAACGTTGGCGATTGTTCTACCTGCCTTAATGCATGTTCAAAAAGAACAGAAATCAATTAAAATTCAGCAGCTTGGTGAAAGAGTGTTCGGACTAAATTATAGCGACGAAGCTGAGCAAATCGATAAAACGATTAAAGCTGTACAGGACTTCTTTGAGGCCATGACGGTGAAAACACGTCTAGCTGATTATGACCTTGACGAGCAAGCTATTGAGGCCGTTGTTGCTAATTTAGAGAAAAACGAGCTAACGAAATTAGGTGAGCATGGTGATATTGATTTAGAAAAGGTGAAATCAATCTTAGCATTAGCACTTTGAGTTAGTTAAAACTTAATATGAAGGGGCGTAATAGTGATTAACTGTTACGCCTTTTTTAATGTCTAAAGCCCAAGCAATAAGCAAAGTGGGCAATGGCAAAATAGTCTAGATGCCAGAGCGCATTGAGTCTTTGCTCCTAAAAACTGCATATTCACAGAAGCAGTGCCTTTAACTTCAGTACTACCTAAAGCAGCTTGCTGTGGCAGTTTTTAATAATGCTATCTATGTGTTTGATGATGCGGGGAACATAACAAAGGGTTGACCGTGAGGTTATTAATTTCAAAGCAATTAAATTCAATGTAAAAGTACGAGACGAGGAGCGAAAATAACGGGGTGTTGTATTGGTTGATGAGGGAATAAGTTCGCTAAGTGAAGCAAGAATTGTGTTGTATTTTTTAGCAATTTTAACATGAAGGATACAATTACCTTGACCGTGTGTTTCTGATAAGGGAAAATGCACGGTTTTTAAATTAAAAATAGAACTTAATACCAACATCTAAAGTGAACTCACCTCCGGCTATTGTTTAATCGAGAGCTAAAGCACTACCTTAAGGATAGGGAAATGACCAAACTAACATGTCTAGCGATGCTTTTACTTAGCACGCAAGCTATCAGTGCGACTAAAAGCACACCTGAATATAATCAATTTGGCGATGCGACTTATTCAAATTCGCAACCAATTAATTATGACGAATCTTATTTTACAAGTCGCGCACAGCAAAATATAGCGCCGACTACTTCGTTGAGTAAAACCTTAGCGACAACAACTACATCAGAATTAGAAAACATAGAGCTTACCTCGGTGTTTCGCCGTTTTTCATTAAGTAATTCAACAGGTCTCAATGGTCTTTATGCTGTTGACTTGTTCGGTAACGGTAATAAGCAAATTATTTCGGTGCAACAAAACGATTTTAATATTATTGAGTATAAAGATAATCAATATTCAGTCGTTGAAGGTTTCGATTCTCAGGATTACATCACTGATAGTACATTGGTAAAAAGCATTGCCGATGATACATATTATTTAATACTTATGACGAGCAGTCAGATAGTAAAAATTAACTTACTAACAATGAAAGTCGAAAGTACTAAGAATGTAGTTTCTAGCCAATCAGTTACGGCAAGAGATATTAATAACGATGGTCAGGACGAGCTTATTGCTATTGCCAATAGCCAGATTTTAATACTAGACCAGTCAGACCTTTCTGTTATTTCAGAGCTTGAGTATTACGGTAACAAATTTGTTGTTGGTTCGTTTACCGAGCAAAATGTTCACGAATTAATGCTTGAAGATGGCAAGTTGTATCGTATCTCTGAAAATACAATAGATTATATAAAAACACTGAACAGCCAACTAACAGGTATCCATTTACAAAGTGTTGATACTAACCAAGATGGCTTAGATGAAGTCATTAATGGTCAAGGCTGGTATTCAATTGAGTTAATCAGTCCAAATACAGACAGTATTGTGTGGACAGCCAATAGTGATTTAGATATTTCAAAAATTATAGTTGCAGATATCAATAATGACGGTGCCCAAGAGCTAGTATATGGCGATGGTCAGTGGGGGCAAATTCATGCTTTGTCTTTAAGTTCTGGCGAGGAGTTTTGGCAAATCAATAACCCTGAACACAGTGTTTCAAGTATTTTGGTGGATGATTTTAATCTTGACGGAAAAACAGATATTGCATGGGGAGCGGGTTACACATCTTCAGGTGATGACGGGTTTTATATTCATACCGTTGAAGATAAGTCTATGCAATGGTCGCAAACGATCACTGTCTATTCACAATTTTTGCTAGGACTTGCTGATATTGACGGTAAAGGTGGAATTGATGTTATTTTTTCTGAGAATGGCACAAATAAGCTTCAAGTTATTGATATAGAAACAAAAGAGCAGGTGTTACCTAGCATTGCTTTGACCGATGGCTGGAATGACTACCAGTATGTGATTACTGCTGATTTATTCAATGATGGCAAAAACTATTTAATTGTTGCTGGCTCAGAAACTTACACTGGAAATATACAAGTATTTTCACCAGAAAATGGAAACTTACTGTATACAGTTCCTTTTCAAAGTGGCGACCAAATTTCAACGATTGAAGCCCATGACATCAATAACGATGGTCTATTAGAGCTGATTGTAGGTAACGGCGCATCACACACCGGCAGTGAAGGCTCTTATATACGAGTTTTTAATGGGCAAACGGGTGAGCTACTTAAGCAATCACCTCGCTTACAGAACTTTTGGGGTGGGGTTTCTGGCATAGTCGCAGGCATAGATACACAGCAAAGCAGTAAAGAATTATTTGCTTTAACAGCTAACCAATTAGTTAAATATAATTACACTGATAATAGTGTCACTAATTACTCTTTAAACGACAGTTTTAAGTCGCTAGAGGGTGTTGTTGTTGATGGTAAAAAAGCGCTTTATGTTGCCAACCAGTATGGCCTTTTATTCTCGTTCAAAGAATCAGGAGAAATGTCAGAAGTTGCGCAACTATGTGACAATTCATTAAACAATATAGTATCTACACGCGCAGGCTTCATCTTATTTAGTTGTGAAGATAAGTTTGGAGAGTACGACTTAATTAATGATGAACTGCTTTATGAAGTAGCGCGTGCAAATCAACGCAGTTCTATTGTGAGTGCAACATACAAAGGTGTGGACTATTCACTGCTTTCAGGAAAATCTATAGAGGTGTTCTCGAATGAAGCCGCAGCACCTTTAGCTACACCGCAAGATAGCGAGGTAACATCTCATGTGCTTGCAGCAATCGACGTTAATCTTAATTTGAGTGATATTGATTTTGTAGTGTTTGAAAATAGCCCTAGCCTTGGCCAATTAACGTTTATTGACCGCAAAACAGGGCAGTTCACATATACGCCTAACGGCGCTGTAGGTGTTGATGAATTAGCGTTTTATACAGTAAAAGGCCGTTCACGTTCTGAGCTCGCAAAGTTCACAGCTACCTTAACAAATCAGGCGCCGGTCGTTGAAAACTCTACGATTAAAACACACTGGAATACACCCTTGATACTTAATTTGCCAGCCTCTGATGCAGATGATGAGCAACTTATTTTCACTGTAAAAAATGAGCCTCAACATGGTCATATTGAGTTACTTGATCAAAACATGGGTGAAATTAAATACACGCCGAGTGGTGAATCTTTACAGCCAGTTTCAATTACTTTTACCGCGCAAGACTCCCTTGAAGAGACGGCACTTGCCAATGTTGTTGTTGAATTAACAAATACCACACCAACAGCTACAGATTTAAGTTATGAAACTTATTACTCAACGGTAGTTAATGGTCGTTTTATTGGCAATGATGAAGACAGTGATGAGTTAGAATTTGAGCTAGTAACAAGCCCAAGTTCTGGCGAGCTTAGTTTTGATAAGGACACAGGCTTGTTTGTCTACGAGCCTGCGGGTGAGTCGACTTATGCTGTTAACTTTAGTTACCGAGCAAAAGACAGATTTGCTTCTTCAGAGGCTAAAACTGTCATGATTAACGTAGTTGGCAAAGCTGACAACTCAAGTTCTGATTCAGGTTCTGGTGGTAGCGTGTACTACTTAATATCTTTGCTGTTAGCCATGGTCGCGTTTAGACGTAAACTTAAGCTATAAGTAAAAGTAGTTTATTTATGCTGTATCAATTAACGTGGTGCAGCATTTTTATGTCTGCTGTTAAATATTGGCATCACGAAAGATAAATAGTTCACAAAAAAAGCCTCCGTTAGGAGGCTTTGGCTTAGGTATATCACCTACAACAACATAATGAGTTAGAAGGTACCGCGAATACCTACGTAGTATTGGCGACCTGTAAAGTTGGTTGTCGCAATGATTGACTCATCGTTATTAAAGTAACGATCGAAGCGCTCATTGGTTAAGTTTGTCACATTGAATGTCAATGAGTAATTGTCATTGATTTTATATGACGAGCTTAAATCAAGCTGTTGGTAGTCGTTTACATGACGAGGGCCTGCGAAGAAACCAAATGATGGCTCAAGTAAGTATTTCTCACGATAGTTGTAAGATAAACGAACTGATGCTGGACCTTTTTCATAGTAACCAACTAAGTTATATACATTCTTCGATAGACCTGTGTAGCTGAATGTTTGACCTTCAAAGCCATCACCAAAGTTAGTGTCACTGTCTGTATAAGTGTAGTTTGCTAACATGCCTAGACCATCAAATGGAGCAGGTAAGAAATCAAACGTTGTTTGGAAACTTAACTCAGCACCAGAGATAGTTGCAGAAGCCGCATTTCGTGGACGGTCTACAGATGCCCAATCAATTCCAGCGATTGTTTCTGGCGCACTTGAATTAAATACGAAACCATCGATCTCTTTTTGGAATAATGCACCACTTAGAAGACCTGTGTCGTTGAAGTACCACTCAAGTGATAAATCGAATGAATCAGATTCAAACGGTTCAAGGGCCGGGTTACCAGCAGAACCTGTTAGAGTTGTAGTACTAAATGTAAAACGCGGTGAAAGCTGTGAAAGCGTTGGGCGTGTTACAGTTTTACTTGCACCAAAGCGTAAGTACACTTCGTCAGTTAATTCAGCATTTAAGCTTAAACTAGGTAAGACATTTGTGTAATTACTGCTCGTTGAGCTTGTTTCACCAACAACATCGTAGTCACCGGCACTGCGGATGATGATTTCTACAGGTAGTGCACCCGTTGCTTCTACATCAGTTTTGACTGCACGTACACCAACATTACCTTTTACTGGAATGTCTGCAACGTCAAAGGCCATGTTTGCTTTGATGTAAGCCGCGGCAATGTCTTCTTCAACTTTGAATGAGCTGATGCTATCAAACTGTCTTTCAACACCATACTTGTTGTGGAAATCAGTTGGGTCACCAATAACAAAGCTACGTATTACATTTGCATCTGGCGCTTCACCTAAGAAATCGTCAACAGGGAAATCAAGTAAGTTGATTGCAGATGTTGGTAGTACCGCAGGAACACCATTAGCACCTGTAAAGCTATTACCTACATATGCTTTGATCTCTTTTGCACGTTGTGTGTAACGTACACCAGCTTCAAGACTTGTGAAATAGTCATTGTCTAAGAAGTATTTGGCATCAAAAGCGAATGATAAAGACGTATCTTTTACATCACGGGCATTTGAATTACCAAATGCAACACGGTAGTTGTCAGGATCATTCAGATCAGTGCCTGTAACATATAGATCAGGAATACCATTATCTGGATTACGTGCGTCATATACTACGTCTGCAAAGGCTTGTAGTAGTACGCTCTTCAGATCACGTGTTTGCTCGCCTTTTGAATAGCCGATATCAAAATCAAGTACCCAATCTTCATTTGGTGCCCAGTTCACGTGTGTACCAAGTGCTAGAGTATCTGATTCAAGTTTAGTTAATTCTGATACACTTCGGAATTGTGTTTGTGGTGCAACGGCATAAACAAGATTATCGTTTTCAACAACAGCTTCAGTAACTAAGAATGGGAAAATACCACCTACACCACGACCGTTAGGATCATTAATATCGGCAGCTACCCATTGACTTGGATCTTGTGGGCCACGGAATTGGAAACGAGCAGGCAGTTGCAGTGCTGTCTCATCAACATCGAATGTTGCATATAAACCATCGAATGTAATGTTCAACTCATCGCTTGGCTGAAATTCAATAACTGCATTTAAACCTGTACGAGTTCTCTCATCACCATAGTATTGAGTTAGTGGCTCAATTGGGTATAGAGAGTTAGGGTAATCGATACTACCATCGTTAGTACCACCTGGAACTGTGGCAAGATCAGGACGAATTTCAACACCGTCTCCTGTACCTGGGCCAAAGTTTACATTACCCCAAGAGAAGTATTCATCTTCACGCGTTTGACGTTCTGAATAGGTAACACCTACAAGTACACCAAACTTTTCATCGTCAGATTTCCAGTTCACGATACCTGACAAGCGAGGATCTGTTGAATCTGCAAGTTCACTGTAAACACCTTCGGCTGACCAAGCACCCGAAAAGCCTACTTCATCAGCATCAAGCGGTTTACGCGTTTTAATATCTGCGTTACCACCAATACCGCCTTCAAGTTGGTCTGCTGAAACGGTTTTATACACGTCCAGTTGTCCAATTAACTCAGAAGGAAGTACATCAAGAGAGAATTGACGGCCAATACTACGGCCAGACGATAACGAACGACCGTTTAGTGTTACCTGTGTAAAGTCAACTGGTAAGCCACGGATTTGTACATATTGACCACCAAGGCGACCATCTGTACTACCATTCGTGCCACCATTTGGGCTACCACGAGGACGGTCTATCGAAATACCCGGAACACGTTGCAGCGACTGCGCGACGTTTTCATCGGGAAATTTACCCATATCCTCAGCAGCAATTGAATCAAGAATTTTGTCCGAACCGCGTTTTGTCGCGATGGCTTCTTTCAAGCTCAATCTTACGCCGCTGACTGCAATTACTTCGATATCATCATTTTTAGCATCCTGTGCTTGTGTATTCTCCTCCGCCGCTACTGTGCTTCCCATTAGAGAGAGCGCTACAGATAAGGCTATTTGGCTTCTGGTGAATTTCATCATATTGACCCCCATCGCTCTAAGCGTATTGTTATCGTGAATGTTCAAATGTCCATTCAGTGATATATAAAGACTAAAATTCCGTCAACGCGCTTTAGTGATTACGTTGTTTAGATTTCTTAGTTAAAATTTTGCCAAGATTAATGTTTTATAAATGAAACAAGTTGGTTGCAAACCTGTTAACAGGACGTTTTCTGAATATTCCTGAAAAACGCTTTTTCACCAGAAAAACAGCACGTACCAAAAGACAAATAAGTATTTAAAAGTGGGGAGGTGAGGTAAGTGCATAATTAGTTGTGCATCCGTCAATTCTCGTCGTTAAAGCCCATTTTCTTTGAGATTAACAATGACGTGTCTTTAAGTTTTCTAATTACCTCATCAAAATTAGCATTACGAGATTCATCACGATACATAAGTATCGATGTTAATAATACGGCCACTGCATTATGGTAGTAATCAAATATAGGCACACCGATATCGTATACGCCTGTCAAAACAGGGCTCGGCATAGCTTCGTGGCCTTGCTCTTTTACCCTTAACCAAATATTTCGCAGTGCCATCAAATCAAGTGAAACCTCGGGGTGATTCTCTTGATATGCTTTAAGCATGCGCTCGCGATTATCATAAGATGCAAAAGCAAGTAACACATGACCAGCACAATTATCAGTGAGCGGGCCTCGCCCTCCGACTGGTAAGGTTAAGCAGTTACTGTTGGTGTCATAATCTTGGTGCGAAAGTATTAAACCGCCGCCATCGGAGTACACGACTAAATGACAAGATTGTTGAATTTCGCTACACAGCGTTTGAATGATCGGAAATGCAACGTTGTTTAAATGGTGGACTGGGGCGTACCGGTGGGTTAGTCGATATAGTTTTAGGGACAGTCTGTAAACACGTTCTTGCTGAAAAAACTCAAGATAATGTAAATCATTTAGTACTGCGACCATACGAAATATTTCAGCTTTAGATTTCCCTAATGAATCAGAAATTTGCGTAAGGTTAAGGCCTTCAGGAGTTTTTGCCAGTAATTCTATAATGGCCATGCCTTTCTCAAGAGCAGGTGCTTTATACTTGGTATCTTTCTCAGTCATTGGGTACGTCTAATCACTTATAAAAAGAGGTTGGTGGTCATACATAAGTGTAGACTTTTTGTTAACTTATGCACTTTTATATCGCTGAAAAAAGCGGTAAAAGTATGTGTATATCTCATCTATTTCGTTTTGGTCAATAAACCAATTCTTATTTTTATATAAAAATTATAGCGTTAAGCTGCCTATAAATTATTCATCAAACGTTTTTTAAACAACGTTTAGTCTCCATTGAACCAAAACATAGCTAGGCAATAGTTAACAGTCTGCTTTGTAAATTTCATGTTTTAAATGTGAATGTTTTGTATTTGAAACCCTGCTTGCGTTTAGTTTCATTAAAAAAATCTCATTCATGTCAAAGTCACAAGTGATTGACCTAGTAAGTCGTCCGTTACTAACGTAAGTAACAGTGCATCAGTTGCTAGGAATAAAATTGTGAAAGTAGGTATTTGTGGTTTAGGTGACCGTTTGAGTTATGTCGCCAAAGTTATGCATGAGCTAATCCCAAACTTTAATTTGGTCGCTTTTGCTGATCCGGAATCTGTAAAAGTTGAGTACATGGAGTCCCATGGTATTTCAATGCGATCTTATGATGATCTTGCGGATATGTTAGCTAATGAGCAGCTAGATATGTTGATGATTGGATCACCCAATCATATGCATTTAGAGCACCTTAGATTAGGAATTGAAGCAGGTTTACTGATTTTTGCAGAAAAGCCAATTGTCATGTCAGAGCAGCAAACCTATGACGTACTTGAACTTATCGCTAAGCATAATGCGTTCGATAAAATTCTGGTAGGCATGGTTTTACGCTATGCTCCTTTATACAAAGATTTAATTGCAGCAGTTTCTTCAAAGCTATTGGGTGACATTACAAGTATTGAAGCATCTGAGCATATTCCACCAGAACATGGTGCATTTTTTATGCGTGATTGGCGTAGACACCATGGTTTGTCTGGGGGCTTCTTACTTGAGAAATGTTGTCATGATCTTGATCTTTACCAAGGTCTTGTGAAGAGCCGTCCAAAAAAACTTGTTAGTTTTGGTGGTCGTAAAACATTTACGCCAGAAAACAAACACCTTGGTAAACACCCTGTTTATCATCAACGTAAGTCACGTTGGAATGGTATTGATGAAGTGTTTGATAACGACTCGGAGTTGGTGGATCACCAAACAGCGCTGATTGAGTATGAAAACGGCATAAATTTAAGTTTTCATACAAATTTGAACGTACCGAATGATTATCGTCACTTCAGTGTGTTTGGCACGATTGGTATGGCTGAAGGGGATTTTGTACGAAATTACTTTAAAGTACATGACTGTATTACCTCAGGCGCTCTTATCGATAAGTCATACATACATGATGATTCAGTTTCTATGCACTACGGTGCTGAAGAGGAAATGGCTGCCGATTGGATTGCTTACTTTGAAAATGGAACACCGTTACCAGTTTCAATTGTTGATGCTTTACAGGCTGGCTTAACGGCTATCAAGCTAGATGAAGCTCGCCAAACCGGCACAATTATAGACATGACTGAAACATGGAAAAAATTTGATAGCTACCTAAATAAAAATTAAAAGCATTGGGAGATTCACATGGTCTTAATTGATTGGTTAATAGTTGCGTTTTATGTAGTAGCAGCCGTTGTTATAGGGATGCTCTTTACAAAAAAGGCCAGTGAAAGTACGGCTGATTTTTTTGTTGCAGGTCGATCATTACCTTGGTACATCGCTGGCACATCCATGGTGGCAACGACGTTTTCGTCAGACACCCCCTTGTTTGTGGCAGGGGCCGTGCGTGAGCAGGGCATCTATGCAAACTGGATCTGGTGGGTTAGCGTAATCGGGGTAATTATCTCTGTATTTTTCTTTGCTAATTTATGGCGTCGCTCTAAAGCACTGACAGAGATTGAATTAATCTCACAGCGTTATGATAAGAGCTTAGCCACAGATTTTTTGCGTATATTCAAAGCGATATTTGATGGTGTATTTGTAAACTGCATCATTATTGCTTCGGTTACGTTAGCAATGTCAAAAATTATAGTGGTAATTTTAGGGCTCTCACCAGAGCCCTTATTTGCAATTCCTTTATTTGGCGACATTACTGCGACGACATTAATTCTTATAGTATTAGCGGTTGCTGCTGTTGTTTATACCGCTATGTCGGGTTTATATGGTGTTGTGTACACCGACCTAATTCAATTTGCGCTCGCTATCATTGGTTCGATGGTTTTAGCTGTTATCGTTTATGTTGATTTGCAAGATCATGGAGGTATCGTAGCTGCAGTTGAAGCGTCACCTGGCTTTAATAGTGATACGTTAAAAATGATCCCTGATTTTGAGTGGGATCTAAAAACAGCCACTTTCTTAATTTTGGTTTGCATAGGCTGGTTAAACTATGCCCCAGGGTTTGGCTTTTTCCTTCAGCGAACATTAGCTGCGCGAAGCGAAAAAGATGCCATGCTGAGCTTGTACTGGTTTGCGTTTTGTCACTTAGTATTGAGAAGTTGGCCGTGGATCATTGTGGGTGTGGCGTCATTAGTGTATTTCCCAGCGATCGCCGATGCCGAACAATCTTATCCTATGATGATTGATGAGTTTTTACCTGTAGGTTTAAAAGGCATTATGGTGGCGTCGTTACTTGCTGCCTTCATGAGTACTTTAGATACGCAGCTAAACTGGGGGTCGTCATACTTGGTCAACGATGTTTACGAGCCTTATTTAGTGAAAGGACGTGAAAAAGCGCATTATATTAAAGTTGCACGCATCAGCATGCTAGCACTAACTCTGTTTGCTCTAATAGTCACGACTCAGCTGGAGAGTATTTTGGGAGCCTATGAGTATATTACCGTTATCATTATTCCGATTTCAGTTGTATTAATAGCTCGTTGGTATTGGTGGCGCATTAACGTTTGGTCAGAAATAAGTGCACTTTTATCTGCAGTAATTGTAGGTAATGCAATGATGTATATTTTACCTGATGAAGGCGATGCTAAATGGTTTGCTGTTCGTATGCTGATAACCACATGCGCAACTTTGGTTATTAGCTTAATTGTGACATTGCTTACAACGAGCAAAACACCCAGCCCGAAAACAATTGAATTTTATAGCCGCCTTAAGATTCACGGTAGAGGATGGAAAAAAGTTAGAGACATCACAGGTATAGAGCCAATAGCAGCTGGAATTAAAGATAATGCTATTGCCTGTGTCGCGAGTATTATCTTTATTTATTCCCTACTGCTTGGCATAGGTAACGCCCTGTTTGAAGATTGGTCTACCTTTGGTTATTACTTAATATTCATAATTGCATCTGGTTGGGTGGTAAAAATTAAGATGCCAAAAGTAATAGCTTCATTAAGGCAAGAAGTATAACAAAAGAGTTTTTTAGTTGTGTCGCAAGCCATGCAGTGCTCTTGTAAAGAGCATTTGCATGGCTTTTTTTTGTTTAAAAAATAGATTTTAAACACTTCAGCATACTGTTTATTTATAGCCATTTTATATCTGAAACGTAATTATTTTTAATGTCTTACAGATAAAACATAGAGAGAATAGTGATGTGTAACTTTGTAATTTATTTGTTAATTAAAAGCGGTTGTGTAGACTCATATTATAGCCTTTAATCATCAGTGGTTTAGAAATAATGAATAATAAACTCCTCAAAGTCGTTCCAAGCATTGCTCTAGCTTTTGCTTCATTGAGCGCTTGCTCATCAGAGTTACCTAAAGAGGTTAGGTGGATGCAAGATGCCAAGTGGGGCATTAGCCATCATTATCTGGCAGGTGGGACGCTAGATAACGCTTGGTATCAAATTACCGATTATGATGAATGGAATAACTATGTAAATGGATTTGATGTTGACGCTTATGCACAAAAGGCAGAAAAACTAGGTTACAGGTATGTGATTTTTACCTTGACCCAGAATCGCGGTTATTTGTCTACAACCAGTGAGATATACGATTTACATTCACCTGCTTGTCCAAAGGTTGAGGTTGCTCCAGGTTGTAAAACTCAACTTAACTCGAATCAAGCTGATTACACCCCATCACGAGACCTTGTTTTGGATTTGGCGCTTGCACTTAAAGCAAAAGGCATCAAGCTAATTGCATATCTACCTTCTCATTTAGGAGATAGATGGACGGGCACAAAAGTGAAAGCGCCTTATCCAGATTGGTTTTTAAAAGGGTTTATTAGTGAGCGAGCAAAAAAATGGGGCGATAATATTGCTGGTTGGTGGTTTGATGGTTGGTACCAAGCTGATGAGTCAGAGCAAGAATTAGCTGCAAACAATGCTTACCCAGTTGCTGATAAGTTAGCTGAGTCAGTGCGAAGTGGTAATCCTAATGCTGTTATCACTATTAGTGATGGATTTGACTATAGCTTCATTCCAAATGACCCACAAAGTAACTACACCCAAGGTGAGCATAATGAGCTTCCGCCCATTCCTGAATCAGGCGAAGTGACAACAGCACTTGGCACTAAAGTGCAGTGGCATGGCTTTACATATACATCACTGGAAGACCCACTTTTTGGTGGTTGGGGTCAAGTAAAACGAAGCCTAAAATACAGCAATGAAGAAGTCGCCGAGCGGGTGAAAGCTATTTCGCAAGTCGGGGGCGTTACCACTTTAGATGTTGCGATTAATCCAAATGGCACTTGGTTAGTCGACCGCTTGGTGCAGATCCAAACAGTCGGTAATACAGTGGGTACAACGCAAGATACAACTTACTCAGGCCTTGAATTAGTCAACGATGATGATCCACGTATCCAATACAGTGAGAATGGGAACTGGCAATCTGTAAGCCAAACGAATACTGGAGAGTATAAGCAAGATATGCACATAACCGAAGTAAATGGAGCTTATTTTAGTTACCAGTTTACTGGCTCGAGTATTGTCTTTGCTACTTCAAAAGCTGCAAACCAAGGTGACGTAGAAGTGATCTTGGATGGTCAATCACAAGGGACGTATTCAATTTTTGACGGTAACAATTATCGACAAGTACAAAGCATTGTTTTTGAAAAGCATGACTTGGCAGCGGGGCCACATACTTTAACCGTTAAGAAAGTTTCGGGTGATGTTATGCCCGTTGATGTTGTGTTATCGAAAAAACCTGAAGAATATAAAGCCAAATCGCAATAGCGATACCTAAATCAAGGGTGGAGTGATGTCCCCCTTTTTATTCTAGAGCAAGCTTAGAGTCGTCTAAATTGTGCGTTTTTAAGCTTGCTTTTTCTTGTCTATATTGAGTTTACCTCTAAAAATCTGCTGCACCTTACATTTCCTTTTACCGTTTGCTAAAAATAATGCTATATTTGTGGTTCTTACAAAAGTAATAAAATAATACAAATAAAAATCAATGATCAGGTTTCAATATGACATTACACACTAATAGCCCGCTAGTAGAGCAACGTGCCGACCCGTTTGTGCATAAGCACAGCGACGGCTTTTATTATTTTACCGGTTCTGTACCCACCTATGATCGCATTGAACTTCGTAAGTCTGCGACTTTAGAGGGCTTAAAAGACGCTGAGACCTTTGATATTTGGTTTAAACACGACAGCGGCCCAATGAGCCGACATATTTGGGCACCTGAAATTCATTACCTCGATGGTAAGTGGTATATCTATTTTGCAGCCAGCGAAGAACAAGATATCTGGGCACTACGCCCGTATGTACTTGAGTGTAAGGGTCAAGATCCATTAAATGACGAATGGGTTGAGCTTGGCATGATGCAAGCAGCTGACGGCGATGAAAAGTCGTTCACTGATTTTTCTTTAGATGCCACCATTTTTGAAAATAACGGTAAGCGTTACTTTTGCTGGGCAGAGAAAACTGGTGGCCAATTTGCGGCATCAAATCTTTATTTAGCTGAAATGGAATCGCCAATTAAGCTAAAAACCGCACAGTTTATGCTAACAACCCCTGATTATGATTGGGAACGTGTCGACTTTTGGGTAAACGAAGGCCCAGCAGTGCTTAAAAATAACGGGAAAATCTTCATTGCTTTTTCTGCAAGCGCAACTGGTGCATGTTACTGCATGGGCTATATGGAAGCTGACGAAAACAGTGACTTGCTTGATCGTAATTCTTGGACTAAAACACGTATGCCAGTGCTTGAAACAAGTGTTGAAAAGAAAATTTTCGGCCCTGGTCATAACTGTTTTACTGTTGCTGAAGATGGAGAAACACCACTGTGTGTTTACCATGCCCGTGACTATGAGCACGCAGTAGGTGAGCCAAGTGTGGTGCCAAAAACAGATACGCGTCCACTTGAAGAGATTGTAAAAGATCCGCTTTACGATCCAAACCGCCACGCTCGTGTTCTGGAAGTTAAGTTCGACGAAAACGGCCGCCCGTTATTTGAATTGTATTAATTTACTGTAATGCAGATTAAAAGTATTAAGCCACCTATATAGGTGGCTTTTTTAGCTTTAAAGCTTGGTTAAGCGGTGATGGCAGGGTACCAGTTTGCCAGCGTCACCCCAAATAAGCCGATTAAAAATACGACAGATATTAACGCCATCAAAGATGCAGTAGCGAGAGTGATAGATGTATGGGGAGTTTGCTCTGCATAGCGGACAAGCTCAGCGATTAAAAGAGGAACTAAATAAGAGCAAAGGCTTACGGCAATCACTGCTGGCCCTGTGAAGGTCGCGGTATCAACGCCTAAGGTGCCAAATACTAAAAACCATGCAAATATCATTAATCTAAAAAACAACACACCATTAGCTGCAAGGTATAAGCGTATCGCCCAAGTTTTATGCGCGTTGAAGTCACGAGCCCGCGCAGTTTTAACCGCGAATATACTTGATACAATAACCACAAAGCCGCCAAACATCGTCAGTGCATGCATCAAGGTATTACCAACGGTGCCCCTTACTATCATTAAGTACATGCCCGCAAATGAAATACAGCAAGCTAAAACAACAAAGACACGGCCATTATAACGATGAAATGTTCTGTATTTTGCTCGCAATTTTTCAATGAGCTGTAAGCTTCCACCAAGGATCATCACGACTGCAAATAATACATGCACTGCATACATTAAATTCCCGGTAGCATCATTGGCAACATAGGCGGTGTTATTTAGTCGGTTCCAACCTGATAGGCCTGTTGTTAATCCTGTCATTCCATAACCAAGAATGAGGTAAACCACAAAGCAAATTTGTGCCATTAGCAGGCTAGTAAACCAAAGTTTTTTACTGTATTCGAGCGCCTTCAAAGGCGTGACTTTGCTATTTCTGTTAGACATAACCAATTCCATTACATTTTTCTAATACCGCAAATATAAAGGGCTAGAGCAAGATTTCTTCTCAAATTCGAAATTTGAGCAATGAAAAACTGTATTTATTTATGACTACTAAAACAGGGATTGACACATTCACTAACAAACTCTTTTTGCTATGTTGATTTTGAGACAGTAAACTTGTCTGATTGGTAAATAATTCATCAAACACCCAATTTAAGGTATGCCGAGTTATGCAAAATACTTCCCCTTATTACGTGCTCGTTTTTGTCTGTATGGGGCTAATGCTGCTAAATGGCATGAAAAAGGATAAGCAGCTCATTCATTATCTGTTTGCTGTATTTTGTGGCTCGCTTTGCATGGTTGGTGTGCAAAAAATCAGTGCACCAAGTATAGGTGTTTACAGCTATTTAATTGGCTTATTTACCTGTGCTACCTGTAATATGTCTTGGCTGATTTCACGTACTTTATTTCGTGAGCACAAACCTATTTCTACCGTACATATTGCAGTGGCAGGCGCGATTGCGGGGTTAATTATGTTCAACCAAACTTGGCATTATTTAGTAAGTATTGATGTGCAGGTTTTCCCTGATAGCCAATTTATGTGGCGGTTAAAGCAAGGTATGGCCGAAATAACAGTGCTGCTATCTTCCAGTATTCTGGTGCTGTCTTTTTGGGAAGCATTACGAGGTTACAAAGATAAAACCGACACACATAAGTTGCAGGCAAAAATTTTTGCTAGTTGCTACTTTTTAGCGGTATTTAATGCCAGCATTTTGCCTAAGTTTTTATTTAGTGAAAGCGAATTTCAACGCTTTGAGCCGCTTATAATTACCTCATCTGCGTTATTGATTGTACTTGCGATGCAGTTAGTGATGTTTTTGCAAAAACGTGCTCATAGTAGCGTGCCTGAATCTGTTGATACTGAAGTAGTGAACTCTGAAGATGCAAGCACAGCCCACAAACAAACTGAGTTGTCTGAAAATAAAGAGGTAGAGCCTGAGATTATCACGGGTATAGAAGCACTGATCAACAAGCAGCTTTACTTACAAAGTAATTTAAAAATCTCTGATTTTGCACAAGTATTAGCAGTACCTGAGTACAAGATTAGCCGCGCTATTCGCCATCATTTTAAAGCCACTAATTTTAATTTATTTATAAATCAGTACCGAGTTCAGTACGCACAAACGCTATTACTAAAGGATGAAGCAAGTCATTGGAGTATTCTTAGTATTGCATTGGAAAGTGGTTTTTCTTCGCTTGCTACCTTTAACCGTGTTTTTAAAAGCATTGTTGGGGTAAACCCTAATGAGTTTCGTAAGCAGAACAACTCATTAGTTGAACAACAAATCGTGGAGCTTACTGATTAGCGTTCACAGTGGTTTTTGAGTTAAATGCTCTGCAATGACCTCAAACATAGTTTGTACTTCTATAGGCTTGGCTATATAACCTTGCATCCCTGACTCTTTGGCTTTGGTGAGGTCGGCTTCCATGGTGTTGGCGGTCATGGCAATAATAGGGATATGGGCAAACTTTGACTGCTCTTTAATTTTATTCGCTGCGGTATAACCATCCATTCTTGGCATTTGGCAGTCCATCAAAATACAATCGAATGTGTCTTTTTCGACAGCTTCAATGGCCGCAATACCATCTTCGGCAATATCAACAATAAAGCCATTTGAGCGCAGTATTTGTGATGCAATTTGTTGGTTAAGCGGATTGTCTTCAACTAATAAAATTCTTGAACCAGCGAGTTTTTTAAAACAGCTGGTATCAATTTTGTTTGTTTTCTTTTTCTCGATACCTAAGACGTGATCCAGTGATTTACATAAGTTAGCTTTGATAATTGGTTTTAATAAAATTTCATCAATATTTTTATCAAGCTTAGTTAAGCTACTTTTTACTTTTTGATTTTCAAATGAGGCAAGAATAATTATTTTCTTAATATTGATAGTAAGTTGTTTTTTTAGGTTATTGAGAAGGGAGCTGTGTTCATCATTAAAAATATGCCAATCAAGGAAAATAAAGTCATAGTCTTGGCAGGGATCTATGTTTAATAGTTTGTCATCATGATAAGAAATACTATCAACTTTTATGCCCAACTTTTCGAGTAATTTAAAAAGGTGCCTTTCTTTTACATGGTCTTGTTCAATTATTAGCGCACTTTTGTTTTTGTAATCGTTTGTATTATAGTTACTTTTTACAGCCGACTTACCAAAAGATGCGGTGAAGCTAAAGCAGCTGCCAGCATTTAGCTGGCTATCAACGTGAATATTGCCACCCATTAATTCAACTATTTTTTTACTGATCACTAAGCCAAGGCCTGTACCTCCAAATTTTCTTGTTGTTGAAATATCAGCTTGAGAAAATGGCTTAAATATCGTCTTGACCTGCTCCTCAGTCATACCAATCCCTTGATCAGTGACTTTAAATTCAATTTGAATATTCTCATCAGTTTGCGATACACATAAGAGTGTTAACTTAACATTTTTATTATTTGAAAATTTAATTGCATTACTAAGTAGGTTTAACAGTACCTGATTTAACCTTAACGTATCGCCAATGAGGTATTCGGGAATATTATCATCAATATCAAATATGACCTCAATGTTATGTTTTTCAATCAAGCTACTGGCTAAGTTAGCCAAAGTGGATAAAAGGTCATTAATATTGAAATCATTACTTTCTAATTCTAATTTATTCGCTTCGACTTTTGAAAAGTCTAAAATATCGTTAATGATCCCTAGTAAAGACTTAGCTGATAATTGAATTTTCTCAATGTAATCATATTGTTTGTCAGTTAACTCAGTATCTAAGGCAAGGTAAGCCATGCCTAATATAGCATTCATCGGAGTGCGAATTTCGTGGCTCATATTAGCTAGAAACATTGATTTTGCATTATTTGCAGTATCAGCGGCTATTTTGGCTTTGTTTAAGTCATCAGTGCGCTGGGCAACCTCTTGCTCTAGTGTTTCGGCTGCTTTTTTTAGAGTCATATTCGCTTCATATAACTCTAATGACTTCTGCTCAAGAAGCGCTTCAGCCTCTATTCTAGCTCGGCGCTCTCGCTCTAATCGACGTTTAAAAAGGTTCTCATCCACGCTAGATTACTTTTGTTATGGTAAAAATGGCCGATTGATAATCAGGTTCAATCTCACTTTTAACGGTCAATGTTTCATTAAAATGTTCGCATGCTCCTTCGATTAACCCCTCAGCTAAACAAGCAAAAGGGTTATATGAGCGATAGAACATTTGCATTTGTGTATCACTAATACGTTGTGTCCAAAAGCTTGGCAGCTCTGCATCACTGTATAGCTTCTTGACTTCGATATGAACGTGACGGTCAATAGTATCAAGGAAGTCAAAGGTGTTACTGACGTTTTTGAAAAAATGTGGGAATAATACAAAGAAGCGACCTAACAGGTACTTACCATAGGCATGTACAAGCTCATCAACAGGCTTATCAATATGTTTACTTAGTGAAGTGACTAGCATGATCAATTCTTTATTATTATAGTTGCCCACACTCGTATAAGCACCATCAGTGAACAGTGAGTTTTCTGTGATTATTTTATCCACTAGTTCATATGAGAACTCATGTTCAACCATATCTATAAATTCAGTAAAAATAATACCTTTCATGTGTAAATCTAACGATTCCTCATAATAAGAGTTTAGATGTAAAAATTAGATTTACAATTTCATACGAGTAAGGGGCATCGTACTTTATCCTTTATTGACAGATTATTAGCTGACTAACAAGCAAACAGGCAAAAGGGGATTATACTGGTAGTACTTAAGTTGTTCTTTTGTGGTTGGTGTACTGCTTTATGGTTATAGTAACGAGACTGAAAAAACGTTTACTTCTTGCTTTTACCTTTGCTTGCTTTGCTATTTTATTAGCGCAAACAATCATCAGACACTTTTGGATATTGCCAACCTTTGAAGCGATGACAAGGCAAAATGATCGGATTGATATTCAGCGGGTGGAGTCACAGCTCCAGCAAGAGGTTGATGCGCTGTCAAAAATGGTCTTCGATAGCTCAGCTTGGGATACCATGTATAAAGCTGCACAGCAACGTGATACTCAGTGGTTCAATACTGACTATGTTATTGCAGATGCATTACAACGTTTAGACGTAAATGGTTGGTATTTATATGATACACAGGCAAATATTATCGGCGGTGGCAGTTTTAATAATGATTATAAGCCTTACTCACCAACGATTTTAGAAACCCCTAATTTGTTGATAAAAAACAATCTAATAATCTTATCTGGCGATATAGCTAGTAGCCAATCTGAGTTAATTCATAAAGTCCGGTTTATTACCATAGATAAAACGCCAGCCGTGACCGTCGCTTACAATGTAACGAAGTCCGATGGCACCGGTGAATTTGTGGCTACGTTACTGCTTTGGAGCTTTATTGATGAAGACTTTGTCGAAAATCTAACACCAGGGTTAGCAAATGATATTAGCTTTTATAGCACTGATGAAGCACCAAAATATAAGGAACATCTAATTAGGGTGTTTGGTGAAAAAAGGAGTGCACTCGAGACTACTCAATACAATCGGCGGCTTTACTTAGGAGTCAATGACCAAGCAGGGGACTTACTGTTTGTACTATCTATCGCATCTCGTGAACGGACTTACGACCGAAGCTTGTTTGATAGCTCTCTAATTACCGGTTTATTGATTTCTGGTTCTGTGTTTATTTTGTTTTATTTATATATAAATCAACAGGTTTTAAGACCACTCAGAAAGCTATACATATTGGTAAATTCAGCAATAAGAAATAACGACTTTAGCGCTCGGGATGAGTATTTTGGTAATAACGAATTGCACCAGCTCGGGCGAGGTATGAATGAGTTATTCACTCTGATAGAAAATCAACGTGCAGAAATACTAGAGCGCCACCAGAAGTTAAAGCATATCAGTAACACCGATTCAATGACGACGCTTGCCAATCGTCGTGCATTAGATAAACATTTTACAATGCTTGCCAGCGATGCTGATTTAGCATCGCAGCCTATCTCAATGATCGTCGCCGATATTGATCATTTTAAACTCTACAATGATTTTTATGGACATGACCAAGGTGATAAAGCGCTATGTGAAGTCGCCAATATACTTAAAGATAATACCAATCCAGACAACCATTTTGTTGCCCGGTATGGCGGCGAAGAATTTGTAATTGTGCTTAGCAATACCGATAAGCATCAGGCACTCAAAGTGGCTGAAACGCTACGAACTGCTGTTGCGTCAGCTCACATTACTCACCAAGGTCGCACAGACTTAAGCTATGTTACTTTATCGATAGGTGTTGCCAGTAAGGCTGCTAATGAGGCGTTTGATTCAGATAGCTTGTTTAAAATAGCGGATGACGCGCTTTATAAAGCGAAAAAGCAAAGCCGCAACTGCTGTGTTGCAGGGTGAAGCTCAGCTATTGCTTTATAGCTGAGCTTCACGCTTTAAATTGCAACTAAGCTGTGCTCTAGCATGGCTTTAATTTGCTTAACAATTTTAGCTTCTGTTTCTGGTTCAAATTGTTGAATACGTGGGGTATGAATATGCCCTGTAGGGATGTCTGAATTAAGCTCATCACGTAGGCGAATACTACGATACGAAATCTCATTAGATAAGTAGCCGCCACCGCCACCTTTAACCGCAATCGCACCTTCTAACTCTTTAAGTGATTTTGGCTCAAATGCTTTTTCTAGAGTCACAACTTTATGATTGTCGTTGATTGGGAATGGCCCTTTGGCTTGTTGCATTTGCTTAACTGGTAAGCTAAAAGTCACAAACTCATTGCCCGGAAGAGGGCGATCATTCAGGCTTGAAATTTTTGGTGCAGTCGCTGTACCGCCATAAACAATATTGGCGTTATCTGGCGCCGTTACACTGCGGCGTTTACCAGGAAAGCGTTCAAGATCAAAGTCTTTACCGCCCATACTGATAGTGGCAATCATATCAACATTATTAAGTGCGTAATACGGCGCAAGTAATGACTCGATGATACCTTGGTCAAAATCTTCGTAGCGTACTGGTACCATCACAGTATTGATCTCAGCGCTAATGCCATTGTAATTAATAACTTGGCCATCAAGTAATAATGCCGCAACACCTGACGGGTTACTTTGATTAATATTTCGATCAAGTAAGAATGGATCAAAACCGGTAATTAAAATGCGTTTGTCGGTTTTTTTACTGTAATCAAGGTCGGTGCGGCCACGGCTGCCATTTTCGAGCATTGTTAATAACGCGGTTTGTTCGCTGTCGGTCATTGCAAACTGGGGTTTGCTGGTACGAATAATCTTGCTTGAAAGTAAACGAGCCCAATACAGCTCTCGGTCGTCGAAGCTGTTGGTTTTAATGATACGTGCTTTGGCATCGCGCCATAATTGTTTAGCGTAATCATCAATAAGATCACTTGCTTGCTGATAACTGGCGGCAGCTTGCCACTGTTTTTCAAATTGATTCACTTCATCAGAAAAAGCACTCAACACCTTTGGCATTGCTTTGCTGGCTTTTTCAATACGCAGTTCTTCAACGGTTAAATTGGCTGCAAATGCAGTAAATGACGAGGCAATTAAGCTGGTGGCAAGTAAAACTTTTTTCATGATTATCCTATTTAGTTACAGCACGTTTAGTAGGCTTGCGTTAACTATCCTATGGATAAATGCCGAGCGCAAATAAAATCGCTCAACACAGAATTTGAAAAATAATGAATTAAAGGAGATAGCGCTTTTGCTCAAAGTTATTTCTCAAAGGAAGGGCTTTTAATGTTCGATATTGAATAATTAATTATCGTTTTTCGATAATTTTAGTTTGTTTTTTAACTTATCTAGTGCCATAGTAGTTTTTTTACTAGAAGGATCGTGAAAATGAAATTTGGTTCTATTGCAGTGGTTTCGCTGATTGTGCTGTTATTAACTGGTTGTACGACAATTCAAGTTGAGGAATCTCACTTTTTATATCCGGATAAAAAAATAACGATGCAGGATATACAAAGTGTTAATGCCACCGCCAAAACGCAGGAGGTAACTTTAACTACCGATGAGGGTACTAGACTTAAGGGTACCCTTATTAAAGTTGCAGATGCTCGTGCTACGGTAATTTACTTCGGTGGTAACCAGTTTCGCGTTAGTGCCGCAGGTGGGGAACCGGCAAAGCTACTTTTACCTTTTCAAGTTAATATTTTAATGATGGATCATCGTGGTTATGGGCTTAGTTCTGGAGTACCTAGCGTAGCTAATCTGCAAGCTGATGCATTACAGGTATTTGATTATGTAAAAGGCAGATCAGACCTAAATACTTTGCCTGTGGTTATCCATGGTCATTCTTTAGGAAGTATGATTGCAGGTTATCTTGCCAGTCAGCGTAACGTTGATGCTCTGGTACTCGAAGGGAGTGTGACAAATGTTGAACAGATGACAGCAGTACGAATTCCGTGGTTTGCTAAACCGTTTGTTAGTGTTGAGTTTAGTGAAGAGATTAAACAAGTCGATAATTTAAAAGCGTTACAAGTTTATCAAGCACCGCTATTAATAATCACCGGTGAAAAAGACACCCAAACTCCACCTGAGTTAGCTAAATCACTATATCAACATGCAAAATCTCAGCAAAAGCAGATTTACATTGCAAAAGGGAAGCACCATTCTAATGCGTTAACAGGTAAGCAGTTAGCGACTCATTATGAGCAACTTCTAAAACAAATAACATTGAGTAAATCGTCATGAAAAAAATTGTTTGGATGAGTTCGTTTATCCTAAGCCTGCTATTTTTTACGCTTATTAGCTTGTTAGTAACAAGCATTATTGTGCTTTTCAGTGACAGTAATGTTTTAAGTTTTACACAAAGTAATGGTGCGCATATGTGGATTGGTCTTGAAGTCAGCGGCTCTTGGCAAGGAGTTGCACAAACATTAAATGAGCATGGTTTTGATAGTGTTTTATGGCTTGGTCTTGTGCAATTGCTACCGTTTATTCTGATCAACATAATTTTGATTCGGTTATTTTTGCTTTACCGACGTGGATCCTTCTTCGCTATTGAAAATATACAATGTTTTAAATGGTTAGGTGGCGTATTATTGGCGCAATTTGCACTAGTTGTGTGCTACCCGTCACTACTTATAACTCTTCTTAACTTGGCAACAGGATCAGATATCGGAAGGGTCGTGGCTATACAAGATACTGATATTATAGGCTTAGTGATGGGATTAATTATTTATGTTATTGGTTGGATCATGGGTCAAGCGCAGCAGCTACAAAAAGAGCAAGAGTTAGTGATTTAATGGCGATTATTATTGATTTAGATGTAGTGTTAGCTAAGCGAAAAATGAAGTCTGCAGAATTAGCTGAAGCGATAGGTATTACGCCACAAAACTTATCAGTTCTTAGAGCTGGACGAGCTAAAGCTGTGCGCTTTACGACCTTAGATGCAATTTGTAAGCACTTAGGTTGTCAGCCTGGTGATATTCTGCGTTTTGAGGATGACTAACGCAAAATGAGCTTTGTTTGTTTTGTTTGAGAGTCTTTCAGTAATCTGCGGTATTTTGCCGGGGTAATGTGCATTATTGCTTTGAATTCTTTGATTAAATGAGGCTGATCGGTAAAGCCACACTCAAGTGCAATATCTGCAAAGCTCATTTCAGGGTTATCTTTAATCGCTTGTTTAGCAAGTTTTACCCGGTATATTCGCTCAAAATACTTAGGGGTGACACCGCATTGATCCTTTACTTGCCTTTCAAGCTGGCGTTGACTGAGAGGGGCAAGTTGATAAGCGGTTTCAAGTGGTGTTAACTCAATAAGGTTACGGATTAAGTGTTTTGAGTGTTTGTTACTTTGGTTAATGTTTTTATTATTAGTAAAGTGGCGACTAATAAGCGCAACAAACGCTGCTAAGCTGGCGTTATCTTGCAGGCCTTCAGCTATGGCGCACAGTGAAGGCGTAGCAATCAGCGGATGGTCGTTTCTTTTTAGCTCTGGCAATACGGTTGGATTAAAGCGAATACCACAAAATTGAGCACCTTTAGAAAAGCTGAGCTTAGAAGCATGAGTTGAGGTTTGTTGAAATGCATAGGGATGCGCAAGAGATTCATCATCCAATAAAACTTCACCTGTAACGGGAAAAATAACCCCAGTTGCACCATCACAAGCCAGCCATTGTTCACCTGCTAAGTGTGCTTTGGCATACCATATAGCCTGTATACTCTCGGCAAGATTGCCCTCTGGGGTTTTTAGTTCTAGCGTTAAATGGTTATTCATTAAACTCCACAGTAGGCTTAAATATCTTCACTACACGATTCCAACTATTAATCGCGTTAATAGCGATGGTGAGTGCAACCAAGCCTGGCTCTGTAAATTGATTTTCTAGGGTCTGGTAGAAAGTATCATCAATGGTGTGTGCTTGTGTCAATTTTTCACACAATTCTAAGGCTAGTCGCTCGTGCTGTGAGTAAATTGGCATGTCTTGCCAAGCACTTAAAGCAATAATACGGTTGTTAGTTACACCGTACTCTCTGGCTTGTTTGGTATGCATAGCAATGCAATACGCGCATTGATTTAGCTGCGATACTCTTAATTTCACTAGTTCCCAAGTCGTTAAGCCGAAAGTTGCCTCGGCTGCTTGTTTAATTAACTGTTCTTGATCAATTAGATGTTTTGTTAATTGAGGTTGTAAAGCAAAATAATTGGCTCGGTTCATGGTGGTTCCTAAGCTGTTTGAAGAGCAATAAGTGTAACGATGGCGATAGGCGAAATATTGCAAAAAATCGACATTTATGGTGGCAAATTTACGCACTGGTTCGCACCTTATTTTTAATCCTGCTATGCTACGCCCATTAGCAATCACTGAGTATTTGAGATGATTAACGATAACGATGTAATTGAAACATTAGACGAATTAGAAACGTTTTTACGCCTAGTTGAAAATGGCGGTTTAGGACTTGAGAATGTAACCGGTGTAGCCCTTGCAACCAACAATAGTGATGGCCGCCCATTTATCGCGGTACTTGATGATAAACATCAGCTTTTACTTGGCCGTTACGTAAGCAATGATGTGTATGAAAACGGTAAAGATATGGTGCGTTACGGCACTAAAAAACCGCACTAATTAGCAAAGGCTTAATACTAAAAACGGGGCTAGTAGGCCCCATTTTTATTGGTACTCGGCAAGTTCTCTATGAATGCTCATTACCAATTCTCTAGGAATACATAATTGATTAGCCAGCGTATCTAAGTAGTGTTTAGAGATTGCTTGGCTTAAATCAATTGCGCTGGCACTGGCTGCATAGACTTCAATACCCATTTGTGCGTTTGGCACAGCGGCAACTAATTCTGATAGTTGCATTGGTTTTCTTAGCTCATCGAACAGCATGGCCTTTTCTTGCACAGACAATTGCATTGTTTCTACTTGTGCGAAAATTTTTTGTCTTTCCGTTTCATCAATGTGGCCATCAGCATAGGCGGCAGCAATCATGGCACGCATGAGTAATAATTGCCCATCACTGTGATTATCGTCGATTGCATCAGTAAATGACTGCTCAGGCAGCGTAGCGGGGGTAAAATCAAAACCACGTGAACTCGTTTGCTGAACTGGAGCCGCTTTTTGTTCTGAGTATTGTTTATAGGCTTTCCAAGCAAGGCCACCAACAGCAGCAAGCGCACCATATTTTACAGCTTTTTTACTGCTCTTTTTACTTTTTCCGCCCATTAAGCTCGTTAGTCCGCCGCCAGCAACACCTCCTAAAAAACCACTCAGCGCACCTGATTTATTTAAATTACCCACTAATTTTTGTAAGTCTTTCATTGTTCTCTCCTTGCATGTGTTTTCTCAGGTTAGGTGATTCGCGCCGAAAAGAAAATGTGAGAAGTGTTACAAAAAACAACAATGAATGAACCTACTGCTGATTTAACTGGGTTTTTAGTCTTAAAACGGAGTTAAATAAAACGTGTTAATTATGTTTTTCATTCTTTATTTTATGATAATCGTAAAATAAAGTTTGACAATCATAAATCCATTGCGTACTTTTTAGGCTATGAAAATACGAATCAACCTAGATATAGAATTGGCAAAGAACAAAATGCAGCTGAAGGAGCTATCTCAGCGCATTGGTATTTCTATGACCAATTTATCATTACTAAAAAACGGAAAAGTGAAAGCGATCCGCTTTAGTACCCTTGAAGCTATTTGTGAAGAGCTTAATTGCCAACCCGGCGATATTTTGGTGTACGAACGCGATAGCGAATAACTTTACAACGCAACAGGATTTTGGAGGGCATATGCTCAACCGTGACTATTTACTACCCGGCATAGCAGCGGGGTTACTTGCCATAATTTTTCCTATGTACTGGATTTCAGTATTTGGCGAAACACTTGATGGCTTAGGCGAAGCGCTTAAGCTCGATTTGCAAAGCTTAAACTTTTCAGACCTTGTGTTTGTACTCATTGGTGCACTTGAAATCTATGTGTACCTGAGTTTACGCAAGGCACTAAAAGATATGTTTGATGTTGAAGGCGTTCGCATACTGCTATGTGTGCTTGCGGTGCTGGTATTGGCTTTTCATGCCACTGTGTTATGCGATGTTTATCTTGCCGTTGCTGGCGATAAAGCATCGAGCGATGCGGTTGAAAGTATTTCAATTATTGCCATGGTGGTCTCGGCTGGGAGTTTAGGCTTGTATGCGCTAGTGGGTTTGATCACCGCCGCGTTATTACTAACAAAACGCCATGGAATGTCGTCGTTGCTAACGGTGTTTTCTATTCTACTGTTACTGATGTGCATCTTACAGCTAACGGTTATTTTTGCTTATTTGAATGTGTTCTTATTCCCAGCAGCATTATTAATTTTAATGGTGTTCTTTATCAAAAAACCTGAACAAATCGAAGTAGTTTAAGGTCGCTTTGTAATACAAGGGATAGAGTATGAGCTGGTTTAAAACAATTTTGTTAACACTATTTTTGTCATCTGTTTGGGCTGCAACCTGTGTGTATGGTGGTGTTAGTGGTTGGTTTTTAAAACCCATCGCCGAAACGGGCAACACTGAGCAATTTATTGCCAACAGTCAGGCGCTGATTGCCAACAAACACGCAAACATCGCTTATGTTTTGATTGAAAATGGCCAAGTGGTTTTTCAAGATTACTCAAAAAGCAAAGATGAAATAACCGCAAATACTCTGTTCCCCGTAGCATCGCTCAGTAAATTTATTACTGCCTATGGCGTGATGAGTCTGGCAGAGCAACAGCAAATTCGTTTAGATCACGCGATTAATGAGCAACTGACGGGTTGGCAGTTACCTGAATCAGAGTTTGATAATCAAACAGTTAGCATTGCACATCTGTTATCGCATACTGCGGGGCTTGGTGATGGTTTAGGCTTTGCTGATATTGAGCTAAATGAAACCGTACCAAGCTTGCTTGAGTCGCTAAACAAGCCGCTATCATCAACAGGTGTGCGCGAAATTAAAGTCACCAAGCCTGTGGGCGATTTTCAGTATTCTGGGGGCGGCTATTTGATGCTAGAGCTGCTGGTAGAAGAGAAAACCAATCAACACTTTGCAACTTGGATGAATGATAACGTCTTTAAGCCAGTTAACATGACTGATGCCAGTTACGATGTACTTAGCGAGTTAGATAGCATCGCACCTGCTTATGATAAAAGCGGGCAAGCTGCTGGGCATTTTCAATACGCATCGGCAGCGGCAACAGGTTTACTGGCAAGTAGCCATGATTTAATAGCTTTAGTTAACGCATTAACATCACCTCAAAAAGGACAGTTAAGCTCACAAATGATCAGCTCCATGCGAGCGCCTTTGGCAATTAGCTTAGGCGCACCAATTTGGGGGCTTGGTACCATGCTTTATGCACCAACAGCATCGGGAGATTTTGTGTTTGGCCATGATGGCGCAAATGAGCCGGCAATAAATAGCACGCTTCGCATTAACCCAGATAACAATGATGCAATCATCGTACTTAGCAGCGGTGGTGAACATATTGCATCAAAACTCGGGTATGAATGGACGCTTTGGCAAACCGGTTCCCCCGACTTTTTAGCGTTTGATGTTGCCCTGCAAAGCGCTTTTGTACCTTGCTTAATAGGCCTTGGCATCATCTTGATAGGTATGCTTGTGGTGCGCTTCAAAAAAGCGAAATAAGCAACGTTTGACTGTCACATTTTTAACTCGTTCCCATACTTGCTGAAAGCTCAGCCTAGCTTAATACCCCTCTATTCTTTAGTGAATCAACTTATGGAAAATTTAAAACCCTTTTATTTCATGAGGTTGAACCTTTTGTGGGGAATTCAATGTAAATTTTAGATGTTTTGCTGTCTTTTTGAACGCTTGTTCAGTTTAAGTGGTTGTACCTGTTGCAATTTTGCAACAGTGAATCAATAATTCCTTTTCAATCAATTGGTTATGTTTTCTGTTTGGGTACTTTAACCGTTCAGATTGACTAAGCACTCCTAAAAATATGGAATTTTTTGATGTATAAAAAAGTACTTTACCCTTCTTTATTGGCAATTAGTGTCTCTGTTTTATCTGGTTGTGGCACAACGCCTGAAGAGCTAGCAATGCAAAAAGAAATGCAGCAAGCTTTTATTAATAAATTGAAGGGCTCAACTTTAACGAGTGTAATTCCACAAGCCCAGCAACATCAGCAGCAAAAGGTTGAGAAGCCGGAAGTTGTTATTTCTGAAAGTGAATTATTGGCTCAGAAAGAAAACGTTGATCAAACCGGTGGGCCAGCAACATTTATGCGTGAAAAAGATGGAATTTTGATAAATGGTTCAATGTTTCATGATTATGAAGGGGAAGTGGCTAACTTAGGTGCTGATCGTCTCACTGGCCAATTTACGTATGCAATTGAGAATTTTGATGGCACGTTTACTCTAAAATACAGTAAAGCAGGTTCAAGTGAAGGTGCTGTTAAACTAGCAACTGTTACTAAAGATAATGATTCATTCAAAGTAAAAACGGTGACAGGTAAGTCATTTACAGGTACATCTGTAACACCAACATCCGATGGCTTTATTGTGGGGAGAGCGGGCTCTGCTTTTCGCTATGTGATTGGTTCTAACAACGTAAAATCAATTTCGATATTAGATGGTTACCATATTGCTAAACACCAAAATGGTGATGTTGCATCAACAAATTTTATTTTGTTAGAAAAAGATAAAACTAAAAGCAATGACCCTTTAACAGGTTTATTTGAGTCAACTAAGAGTTTAGGAAACACACTAGGCTTTAATAAAGTTGATGATTATATTTTGTTAAACATTAACGACAGCACGATTGTTCCTTTAGATGTGAGCATCTCGGGTAAAAATGTTGCAGAGCACTCTAACTGCCGTAGTAAAGGTTTATACAATGAGTGTGACAATGTATCTTTCAAAGAATCGTTATACAGAAAAAATGGATTCAAGAACAACAGTCATTATTATTGGGCAATTGATTGGATTAATACACCTTCAGGTCCTCTTGCATTCTACAAAACGAGTACAAAAGTAAAAGTTGTAGATATTAATAAAAAAACAAGTGCATACCGTTTTTTCTAGAACGCTAGGTGTGAATGAGTTTATTTTAATTGAAAAACAAGATGGCACGGTTGCAGTAAAAGCGCAGTTAGGCTTTAGTCATGAACAAGTTGATAATATTGAAAGCTTTATCAGTGCAAATAAAGAAGAAATTGAACCAATGCAACAGCTTGGTTCGTAATTAGTTTTTTTATTGAATATGCTTAAAGCCCCGTTTGGGGCTTTTTTTTTCTTCTACATGATTGGTCATTGTTCATTAACGTGAACAGCTATAGTATTTGTTTTAAATTGATTTATCAGGGTAGGGCAAATGTTACGATTTTTTTCTATAGACCAAGGTGTGATCACAGAAACTGAGCCAGCTGCAGATACGCCTCTTGTTACTTCTATTAAAAATGCCCACTGGATTGACACCATAAATCCGACTGAAGAAGAGCGACAAGCGCTGGCAAGCACGCTTAATATCACCTTACCCGGTGCTGATGATGTTGAAGAAATCGAGGCATCTTCCCGTTGTTTTATCGACCACGAAGGCCTACATGTGCATGCGCTTTTTATGTCACCAAATGAAGGGCGCTTTAATACGGTGACAGTGGCTTGTTTGTTAAAAGACAACTGTTTGCTGACAATCCGCGATGATGAATTAGCCGATTTTCGTTTATTACGACTTCGCGCTCGTAAAGGGCAAGTGGCGTGTGATAATCCCAAGCAACTTTTAGTGACTCTGTTTGACCAAAAAGTCGAAAACCACGCTGATATGCTTGAAGATATGCATCACCAGTTAGAAAAACTCAGTGCCTATGTACTTGAAGAGGACGACTCAGATTTAGAAGAAGCCGTCAGCCGGATCTCGCGCCTTGAAGATAACAACGGTAAGGTGCGTTTATGTTTGATGGATACGCGCCGAAATATTTCGTTTTTACTGCGTCATTTAGGTGCACCAACTGAAGACCGCGAGTCACTACGTGAAATTGTACTTGATATTGATACCCTTATGTCTCACTGTACATTTTTGTTTGATAAGGTGAATTTCTTAATGGACTCGACTCAGGGTTTTATTAACATCGAACAAAACCAAATTATAAAAACCTTCTCTATTGCCTCAGTGGTGTTTTTACCGCCGACCGTTGTCGCCAGTATTTATGGCATGAATTTTAATAGCATGCCTGAGCTGCAATGGGCATGGGGTTACCCGTTTGCAATTGGCATTATGTTGCTGTCTGGCTTTGCACCTTACTTGTTCTTTAAACATAAAGGTTGGCTGTAGCAAAGCATAAAAAAGCCCAGCAAATGCTGGGCAAGGGGTCTTCGGATAGACTTTGCGGTTTTAGCCTTTCAATTCGCCAGTAGACGATTCAATATGCGCACGAACAAACCATTGGAATTGTTCTAGATCAGCCAGTTGGCCGGTGATCATATCTTCAGAAACAGGGTCTAATTCAGCAAGCTTTTCGATAGCTGCACGGTGATCTTTATTAACGCCGTTATACACTTTATCAAGCGCTGTTAGATGGTCAGTGACTAAGCCTTTGCCAATTGAGTAGTCTTGCCAAGTGCGACGATCAACAATTGATTGCGGTGTGCCAACAGGTACGCCGCCCATAGTTGCAATTCGCTCTGCAATCGTATCAGTCATCTCTTGCACTGCGCTTACTTGTGGGTCTAGCATTTCGTGTACACCAATGAAGTTAGGACCAACAACATTCCAGTGAATGTGTTTTAAAGTGAGGTGTAAATCGATTAAAGCGACCATACGCTGGTCTAAAATTGCAATCGTGTCAGCTGCAGCTTGGTCTTTAACACCGGGTGCTGTAAATTCTGCGATTTTTGATGATGAATTACTCATTACTCCTCCGAGATTATCTATAAATTTCCTTTCGCTTTTAGTTTAAAAGCGCGCTTGATTAGGTAGAAGCAAACGTTGTGCCTAAAATGGAATTTTGTTAACTGGTTGAATTTATAGGGTTAATTTTATTTTGTTTTGAGGTGGAGTGGTTGTGATGAGGTATGAGTATGAAAACTCTGCACACCTTCTGTAAAAAATTCAGTGTGCAGATACAAAGTTACGACTTAAGAAAGTAATGCCGCCGCTAAACGAACAAAGTCAGATGAGGTTAGAATTCCCACTAAGTTGTTATCTTTATCAACCACCGGCATGCAGCCATGACGATTTTCAACAAAAAACTTAGCAACTTCGTGTAGCGGCTGCTCTGGCGAGATACTGGTAAAATCAGTGGCCATAATATCAACCACTTTAGTTTGCTTTTCTTTGCGTTCAAGGGCGCTGGCGCTGTAATTCGCCATGATATTCATTACCTGAGCAATCATGATTTTTTGCGTTAACATGCCAACTAAACCGCCGTGTTCGTTGATCACTGGGATATGTCGAACATTTTTCTCTTTCATTAGATTATGAGCATCATGCAGGGTATTTTGCGCGCTAATGGCAAATGGGTCTGGCGTCATTAAATCACTAACTAGGTGTGTCATGGCTAAATCCTTACAGTTAATTCAAGTTGTGGTAAGTCTAGCGCTTATCGAGTTAATTGCACTTTAGTGAGATCAAAGTTTTAGTGATTAACTGTGCATGTACCTGCATTACTTTGCTGACAATAATGAAAGTCTAGGTAATAGTGAGACTTGGCTGGTCGCTCACCTTTTGTTAGGTATTGATACATCAATTCGGCAGACAGGCGTCCCATTTCAAATGGATTTTGACCAATATTAGCCGATGATAATCCTTGTTTTAATACTTCTAATTGCATTTGTTCTGTATCGGCAGAAACAATGACCACCTCTTTACTGGCAATACGTTGTTTCTGTTTAGCAATCACTTTTGCGTAGTTAGGATTAAATTGGGCAAAACCTGCTACAGCTAAAAAAAGTGGTGGGTTTTCAATATTAAGTAGTTTGTCGAGCTGACCCAGTGATACTTCACGTTTTCCTAAACTATATAAAGGGCAGCGGTCAAATTCACTCCAGCCATTTTCACCGCTTAAACGTTTTTCTGTTTGCCCTGATAACGCATAACGAACACCTTCAATGCGTTTGTTTAAATTAGGTGTTGTGGAATGTCCGGATTGAATACAGACTTGGTTAATTTCTTTGTCAGTGAATTTTTTTAGTTCGTTCCCCAAGGCCACACCATAATCAAAATTATTAGTACCCACATAGGCTAAACGATACTGCTGATCATCTTCGAGCAAATCAGAGTCAAAGGTAATTACAGGAATATTATTGTCTTTAAGCTTTTTTAAAGCGCGTTCAACAAGGTAATTAGAGTCTGTAGTAGCGATTAATAAACCACTAATGTTGTTTCTGCGAACGAGGTCGGTGATCACTAATACTTGCGTGCGAATATCTTGAAAGTCTTTAGGGCCATCGTAAATACATTCAAAATCGAGATGCTGTTTTGCAAATTGCTCACACCCTTTAAAGGCTTGCTGATAGAAGCTATCGTTTTTGGTTTTACCCACAACAGCCACCACATATTTAGCCTGAATTGGCAGGGCAAAAAGCCAAAAACTGGCGCACAAAAACATCCAGTTTAATTTGAAATTTAATAATACTTTTAAAGACATAGCACTACATATTGCAATTTAAGTATAAGCACGCACTAATTATAGTGGTAGAGTTTGAATTTACAAGATTAATACAAAAGCATTTACCAATTTGGTCTATTTGGTTCTTTGTTCTGGTTTTGGGTGTTGATTTCGACTCGATTACGGCCATTATTTTTCGCTTCATAAACCGCTTTGTCTGCGCGATTCACTAAGCTTTCAAAGCTGTCATTTACTTGCCAGTTAGTTAATCCAAAACTAGCGGTAACCGATATACGATGCTCTTGAAAAGCTATTTGACTGGCTTCAATGGTTTTACGAAGACTGTCTAAAAATTGTCTCGCTGAGCTGATGTCGGCTGCAAAGAATAGCAGTAAGAATTCTTCACCACCAAGGCGGCAACATAAGTCTTCTTTTTTTAAATGGTGTTTCATTAAATCAGAGAACACTTCGAGTACTAGATCACCGCCATCGTGACCGTATCTATCATTAATTTGCTTGAAGTAATCAATATCAACAACGCAGGCATAAAGGCTAGAAGTTTGGTTCGGGCTGAATAATTGCTGTTGTTCGATAATAAATTGCAGTCCGCGGCGGTTATAAAGTCCGGTAAGCGGATCCTTTAAAGACAGCTCCAAATATCGTTTCTTTTCGTCAACTAATAGTGTCGTGATGAGTCCAAGACCTGTCATAACAAATACAGTTGCATGGGCAATTACAGTAAGTGAATAAAGGGTTGCTAAGTTGTGCTCATGGGTAATGATACTCAGTTGTGAAATGGGCACTAACAGTAAGATACATTGCGCCATCGACAACACAGTATTGCCTATATTTTTCTCACATACAGCACGCTTTGTTGTGTAGTAAATCAGTGCAGGTAGCACGCTTAATGTATAACAAGCTTCGACTAAGGCCAGTTGGTTAATATTTTGAGTAAGGATGGCAAATACAGAAAAAATAGCCCCATGAGCAATAATTATCTTATTAAATCGACAGAGTTCGTCGTGGTTATAAATAGATAATTGCAGCAATGTCATGGAGATCATATAAATCACCACACCAGAGCGAAAGCTCGGCGCAAGGTTGAATAGATCTTGGATCCAAAGCCATGCAAAGCCAATTACACCGAGGTAAAAGAATAGATTAAATAGGTAAATTGAGCGGTTATTAAAACTACTGCGCATCAGGCGCGTAGCTATAATGGAGCAGGTTACTACCGTAATAAGTAAGAAGACGAAAAAGCCGTGGTAAAAGTAATTCTCTACGTTACTAGCCATGAATCGCACTGAAAAGATCTAGATAAATAAATCTTAGCACAGGGTAAATTTCTCATCTTAAAATCTTAAAATACGACTGCCAAAGGCTATGTACGTAATGACGTAATACTGCCTAGCAAATCTTGCTCATTTAAAACAAACTAAACATCACTGAAGCGATTAATAGTATTGCCATTAAGTAGTTAAATGCTTTTAAGCGCTTTGGGCTGGCAAGCCAGTGTTGAAGCTTTTCGCCAAGTAGAGTCCACGAGCTGACGCATGGCAGATTAATTAAACCAAATATGAGGCTTACTATTAACACAGAGGTGAGGTTTTTGTCTGGGGCATACAAGCTTACTGCGCTTAATGCCATTGCCCATGCTTTTGGGTTCACCCATTGGAAAAGTGCAGCCTGAATAAAGGTAAACGGCTTACTTTCACTATTGGCTTTTTGTTGAGCGCTACTTGTGGCAATTTTAAACGCCAGATAGAGTAAGTAAGCAATACAAAACACTTTTAATATCAAGTAGCTTGGTGGAAATAAATCAAATAGCTGCATGATGCCAAGGCCCACTAAAACCAGCATCAACATAAAGCCAAGCGTCACGCCAAGTAAGTGTGGTGTGGTTCTTTTAAAGCCAAAGTTGGCACCTGAGCTCATCAACATTAAGTTATTCGGTCCAGGAGTAATTGATGACACCAAGGCAAATAACGCCAGGGCTGTTAAAATTTCAAAACTCATTGCTATCTCTCCACTTTAATTTTATGCAATTATAAGTTGAAATAAGCGCAATTTTTGCGCTTAATGTTGCTATATGTATTCAAATTTCACAATGTAAAATGAAAAAAGATAAAATTAACGACAGAATATTGCATGAGCTTAAACACAATGGTCGAATTGCCAATGCGGAGCTGGCAGATAAAGTGGGTTTATCGCCATCGGCATGCCTTCGTAGAGTGCAAGAATTAGAAAAACTTGGGGTTATTGCGGGGTATCGAGCAGTGATTAACAACCAAGCTGTGGGCCTAGGATTTATCGCTTATGTTGGGGTTGGCTTAAATGAGCACTCAACAGTATCTCAGCGAGCATTCGAGCAAGCCCTTGAGTTTATTGATGAAGTAAAAGAGTGCCACAATGTAACTGGCTCGTTTGAATATTTGCTGAGAGTCGAGACGGCAGATCTTAAGTCTTATAAAGCGTTTCATGCTGATGTGCTCGGCTCTATCCCACAAGTACGCACCATTACAACGCATGTAGTAATGGAATCACCCAAAGATGAACGTGCATAACGACAGAGTTTAAGCTTTTTAGTTGTTATTACTGATTTATAAAAAAACATAGGCAGCAGTAAGCAGATACATAGCCATGTCTCAGTTACTGAATTTGCATCAAAACGTTAGCCGTCATTGGGAATGCCATGTCGCCATCTTCAACTTTTATACGTAAGTTTTCAAAACGTGTGTTAAATGCAAGCGCCGTCTAGAAAGCACGTTTTATGAAAACTCTAAATCAATATTTTTAATGCTGCACGGGTTCAATCACTAAAATCAAGCTTTATGACAATTTCGTGAAGATTGTGATAATGTAACTTTTTATCGTTTCTTTGCTTTATAATGCCATTTTATTTGTATGATAAACTTGGGTTTAGCTTGGAGTTAGTATGGTTTCACGTCGAGATTTTTTAGTAGGGGCAGGCACGTTAGCCTTTTTAGGATTATCAAAAAGTGCCATAGGAAAGGTGTCATTAGGTGATTTAAAAACAACGGCTGTCGGCTTTGGCCCGTTAATTCCCGATCCAGATAAATTGCTCGATTTACCTGAGGGCTTCAGTTATCAAGTCGTTTCAAGTTTAGGTGAGAAAATGTCTGATGGCTTTACTGTACCTGATAAAGCCGATGGCATGGGCTGCCTTGCACTTGGTAATGACCGTGTTGTATTAGTGCGAAACCATGAGCTAAAACCAAAAGATTTAACGAAAGCTGAAGCAAGTATTGCTAACCATAAAACGCCCCTGGCTTTTGATACTAACAGTGACGGGGTGGCGTTACCCGGTGGCACAAGTCATATCGTTTATAACTTAAAAACCCATCAAAAAGAGCAAGAGTACTTGTCATTGGTCGGCACTATTCGTAACTGTTCTGGCGGTATCACGCCATGGGGCACTTGGCTTACGTGCGAAGAAACCACCGATACTAAAGCCGATGGATTTAACCAAGACCATGGTTATATTTTTGAAGTACCCGCAAATAGCAAAGGCTTAATTAAACCTGAGCCATTAAAAGCCATGGGTCGATTTAACCACGAAGCGGCTGCCGTTGATCCGCGCACAGGCATTGTTTATTTAACTGAAGACAAGGGTGATAGCGTCTTTTATCGTTTTATTCCAAAAGAGTATGGCAAGCTGCATAAAGGCGGGCAACTACAGGCTATGGTGGTAAAAGGTAAGCCACAATTCGATAGCCGTAACTGGAACAATAAAGCCATGAGGCTACATCAAGAGCTTGAGGTTGAGTGGGTAAATCTAGATAACCCAGAAAGCCCAAAAGACGACTTACGGCTACGTGGATACAAGCAAGGCGCTGCACTGTTTGCTCGCGGTGAAGGTATTCATTGGGGTGATAAAGAGCTTTATTTTTGCTGTACCAATGGTGGTAAAAAACAACTTGGTCAGGTTATGAAATATCAACCATCAGAATTTGAAGGCACCGATAAAGAAGCACAGCAACCCGGTAAAATCTCGTTGTTTGTAGAAAGTACCAGTAAAACCCTCTACAACTTTGGCGATAACTTAACCGTGTCACCTAATGGGCATTTAATTGTCTGTGAAGACCAATACACCGATGTGGTTGATAACCATCTTCGTGGTGTTACACCTCAAGGCCAAGTTTATAATTTTGCCCGTTTGGTTGCGCAAACCGAGCTGGCAGGTGCCTGTTTTTCACCGGATGGAAGCACCTTGTTTGTAAATGTTTACTCACCTTCTAAAACACTAGCTATAACAGGACCATGGCATCATTTTAGTGTTTAATTCTGTAGGCACTCTTTTATGAGTGCCTCAATTTACTGGAAGCTGTTAATATAGTTGGTCCGCATAGCCATGAATTCTATTTATTCTTACAGTTCACTTTATTAGCATGCTTGGCAATCCACTTAGTCATTTTTTTCATTAAAGCGGGTGGAAAATCATGGCCCATTCCGGGCACAACTTTTAACTTACTGCGCTTTATTAACAGAGCGGTATTGATGCCCGCAGACAGTGGCATAACAGGATCAGCACTGCCGTGGATCACTAACGTTGGGGCTTTGATCTTCTTTAAAAGTTGCTCGCGATAGGGCGTTGCGGCAATGGCTGCAAGCTGACGTTTAAAGCCAGTTTGATTCGTGTGGGCACGCTCAATATAGCGCTCAGCATTGGCATATAAAGCGTGTTCATCTTGTGGGTAGGCCGGGCTGCCAATGAGTTGGTTTAGCCGAACATTGTAATCAATCGCAGCTTCTTTATTACTGCTACGGGGGCGTATTTTAGCGAGCTTTACCAACAGGTTAATGTTTGAACCCGAAAACGATAACGGCGAGCTGCTCGACATAATTGAAGTTAAGCTCAGTACACGTTTTTTATACTTTGCCGCGGCAATTTGCGCAATCATGCCACCCATCGAAGCCCCCACTAAGTGTGCTTTTTTGATATCCAGTGCATTCATTAATTCTTTTACATCGCGAGCCATGTCATCGAGCGAATAGGGCAGCTTTGCGCGAATGGGAAATCGGCGGCTAAGCCAATGCTTTACAAGACTCGGCTTGCCTAACTCATCTAACGATGAAGATAGCCCTGCATCACGATTATCAAAACGAATAACCCTAAAGCCTTTTTCGACCAAGCCAAAATAAAGCGACTCTGGCCAAACGGTAAATTGAGCACCTAAGCCAATAATTAAAATGATCACCGGCGCATTTTTATCGCCTTCATCTTGATAACTAATACTGATACCACTGGCTGTAAGGACATGTTCCATAGACCGACAAATAAGCTTACGCAGGTATCATCAGCTTAGTGTGTGAAGTTGGCAGTTTAGTGACAGCAAGAAAAATAGACAGCACATGACTGCATGCTGTCTATTTTCAGGGAGTTTTCTTAGAAGTAAGCGGTAACGCCAATCCAGAAGTTACGGCCTTTATCTTTAACGTTGTAGTCGTCTGTGAATGTGACTTCACTAATTACACCGCGACCTGTTAGGTACTCATACTCACCATCGCCATTTAGGTCGGTATAGCTTGTGCTATACGAGGTGAAATCTTCGTCTAATAGGTTGTTTACACGGGCATTGATTTGCACGTACTCATTTACATAAAACTGCGCACCTAAATTAAGTAGGTTGTAGTTTTTGTAGTACAGCGCTTTGTCGTGCACGTTATCCCAACCGCGGTAACGGTCTGAACGATATACACCTTGTAGGTATAGGTTCATAAAGTCAGTCGCTTCCCAGTTTAGAGTAAGGTTTGCCATGTGCTCAGCGGAGTTCGTTAGTGGCTGACCTTGCTCTGGGCCGCTCTTTTGTTCGCTATCAGTCCAGGAGTAGTTACCGTTAACAGACACTGTTTTGGTGATAGTATATTGGCCTGCAATTTCAACACCTTGTAGGTCTACTTCGTCGATATTGATTTTTTGGCTATAGCTATCGAAGCCAAGTTGATCGTACTGACCTAAGTTCACACAAGGGCGTACATCGTTAGTTTGCTCACAGCTTAAAATAGTGTCGCCGCTGGCAATTTTGTCTTCAAACTTGGTGTTGTAGTAAGTCACATTGATGTTGTGATCGCCATCAAGCGAAGTCCAGTAAAGGGCGATTTCAGAGTTCACACTGGTTTCTGGTTCTAAATCTGGGTTACCCGCAAACGGGCTTGTGCCTTGACCGCCAAATCCGGTGATACCGTCGTAAAGATCAGTGGTTTGTGGTGTTTTATAACCCGTACTTACACCCCCTTTTAGCGTCCAAGTGTCGGAGAGGTTATAGACACCGTAAACGCGCGGTGATACTTGGCTACCAAATACATCATGATCATCGTAACGAGCGCCTAATGTGAAGGTAAAGTTGTCGGTTGCCATCCAGTTATCTTCGGCAAAGATTGAGTACATGTTTTGCTCTTGTACTTTACCTGCTTGGTCACTTTCAAGACCAAATACACCGTCTTTTAACTCGCCATCAATTAATTGACCACCAATTGCTAGATTATGGCTACCAAAGCTGCCTGTGATAGGAATATCAAAGCGTAAGTCATAGGTATACTGGCTGCTTTCTAGTGGGCGAGCAGGGCGTGGTAAGAATGTTTCTTCAGCTAAGTCTTTACGTGCTTGCTCGTCCATTCCTTCATATTCGCCAGTACCATCGTACATAGCTTGCAGCTCTAAGCGCTCGCTTACACTTAGCGGTAAAGTACGGCCATTATTTTGTGTATCAACATAAGAAACCGAGGCCTTCAGCGTTGCCCAATCAAGCTCGCCATCGTAGCTGAATGACCACCATTCGCGATCAAACTCTTGGTCTGCTGCATAACCTGCACGCGGGTTTACTTGGCCGCGGCGGTCTTGCCAAATTGATTCAATATTATCTTTAGTGCCAAGTGGGTAAGTAATGGTGCCTGATTCAATGTCGTAGCTTGGCGTGTTGTCGTAAACTTGGCTTGAGTTATCATAATCAAAACGTAAATGATGAGACTCAAACGGAGTATAAGTTAACGTAAAGCCATACTGCTCGTTGGTGTTATCAACGGTACGGCCACCACTCCCAAAGCCTAATGAACGAATATGTACAACACCATTAGGATCGGTTGCTGGTTCAAATGTTGGCGATGATGCTTGTTGCTCGTAAACACTGCCGCGTACACCTAAACTTAAAACGTCTTTGATAAGCGGGCCCATCACACTAAAGTCAGTGGTGATGTCATCACCAAAATCATCGTTTTGTTGTAATGAACGACTAAATGAAACAGCACCGCTCCAGCTATCAGTGTGCTTTTTAGTGATGATATTGATTACACCACCCAGTGCATCTGCACCATAAAGCGTTGATGCAGGGCCGCGAATAACTTCAACACGCTCAATGGCATCAACTGGTGGTACGTGGTTAAACGCGTTGCCACCAAAATTGTTTGGATAAATATCGCCATGGTTATTTTGGCGTTTACCATCAATGAGTAACAGGGTGTATTCACCTGTTAAACCACGCATACTCACACTGCCTTGGCCGGTTTTATCACGAGTTGTGCCAATGTCGATACCTTCTAAATACTGAACAGCATCAAGCACTGAGGTGAAGGCATGAGACTTAATATCTTCATTGGTGATAATTGAAATACTTGCAGGTGCTTCGGTAACTTTTTGCTCAAAGCCTGTTGCAGTAATCACTAAACGTTCCATATCTTGTTTAGGCTTAGCGTCATCAGCAAAGGCTGAAAAATGTGTTGCTATGGCAAGCGCCAGTAAGCTTGGTTTTATTGATTTCATTGTAGGTTTCCAGTTCTTTATGTTGATTTTCCCTTTGAGGAACGGTGCGTATAGTACAGAAATTAAAAATACAATCAATAATTATTCGTATTTAGATTTTTTTAGTCTTTAACTCATTAAATAATATTTTTAGTTGAGTTGTTTTGGTTCTTAGCTAATTAATGCGGTGTTACAAATGAGCTGTAGATTAAATACTCTTAGCAGAGGTTATTGAGGTATATTGTTTTAACCATCACAATTAAAATTTTAGTAATGAATTCAGATATCTCTTTAGCGCGCTTTAAGCAATTTCCTGTGCTTATGTGGATCTTCTTATTTGGCTCGTTTATTACCCGTGGCAGTTATTACATGGTGTGGCCATTTCTTGCGGTGATCTTGTACGAAAAGTTTGCGTTATCGGCGACTGAAGTCGGTTTGGTACTTACCAGTGCTGCCGTGATTTCGGTGTTCACCAGTTTTATTGGTAGCAGCCTATCAGATAAAGTGGGCCGGCATACGCTGATGTACATTACCGGCGTGCTGTATATCATTTCTTTCTCGCTGTTGGCTGAGGTAGAAACCGTGGCCGGTTATGTGATTGTAATGACCTTATGCTCGATAGCAACCGCACTTTGGCGACCATTAACCAGCGCGGCGATTGGCGATATTATTGATGATGCACAAACTCGTGAGCTGGCCATGCAGTCGCTGTACTTTATTGTTAATGTGGGCTGTGCGGTGGGTCCATTAGCTGGGGTATGGCTAGGTTTAACAGGTGAGCAGTCGAGCTTTTATATTACCGCAGCAGCATTTGCTATTTTATTGGTGCTACTTGTTTGGGGCTTTAATTTTAGTGATAAAGCTGCAAAAAATACTGCCGCAATTGACGAGCCCGAAGAGAAAAAGCCAGCTGTACAGGGCAAGCAAATCTTACGTATTTTATTTGCCGATAAACTGCTGCAATGTTTAATTTTAGCCAATATTTTGTGCATGTTTATTTATGCGCAAATGGATAGTTCACTCATACAATACCTCACTCGTGCAGAGGCACCCGACCTACTTGGATTGATTTCTGCGCTGATATTTACCAATGCGTTAGTGATCATTTCAAGCCAATTTTTGCTGTTAAAAATGATGGCACGATTTAACTTAACGGTGCGAATTCAAATTGGTTTAGTGCTATTAATGGTGTCGCAGTTTTGGCTAGCACTTAATCCGATCGATTTATTTTGGGGCTGGATTGGTGCAATAGTGGTGATGAGTTTGGCCGAAACCATTTTATTTCCGACGATGAACGTGCACCTCGATAGGCTCGCGCCATCTCATTTACGTGGAGCTTACTTTGGCGCGGCTTCGTTTTACGATTTAGGGTTTGCTTTAGCGCCGATCGGTGGCGGTTTAATTTTAGATTATTACGATGGCCCAACCTTGTTTTTTGTCGCGGGAGGGCTTTGCCTTGTGGTGATTTACTTATACGCCATACTTGAAAAGCTACCCAGACCAGATTTTGCAAACTCATTATCAAAGTAAATTTATAACGTGAAATTGCACAACAGCTGCTACCTTTATAACTCACACATTTAACGTTGAGGTGTAACATGGCTGTTTCTGCAATCCCAAAAGGTTTCCATGCGGTAACCCCGTATTTGGTTATTGAAGGTGCCACTAAGGCGATAGAGTTCTACAAACACGCTTTTGCTGCTGAACTTGTAATGCAAATGCCTCTGCCTGATGGTGGGGTAGCGCATGCTGAAATAAAAATTGCCGATTCTCATATTATGCTTTCTGATAATTGCCCTGATGTGCAATTTAAGTCGCCGCAACAACTTGGCGGTACACCGGTGAGCATTATGCTGTATGTTGAAGATGTCGATGCTGTTTTTGCTAAAGCCTTGTCGCTTGGCGCGAAAGAGCTGCGCCCCGTGCATGATCAATTTTATGGCGACAGATCAGGGACTTTAGAAGACCCTTTTGGCCATATTTGGACTATAGGCACACACAAAGAAGACCTCAGTGAGCAAGAGCTGATGCAGCGAATGAGTGAGCTTATGAGTAAAGAGCAAGATGCTTAAAAAGTTGTTTCAACCGACATTCCTATTTGCCATGAATCAACGTCTTGGTAACTGCCAAGTGGCGTACTAAAGTCGATATGGATAACGTTATCGTTACTTGAGCGCGATGAGTAGAGGCGAATACCCACACCCGCACTGGTTAGCATTGAATCTGAAATATTCGCAGTTTCAGTGCTGCCAAATGCCTGCCCAACATCAACAAAGCCAACAAAGCCTACATCTACGAACTGATACAAATTAATATTAGGGTACATTCTTAGTTCAGCCGTCGCTTGTACGCTTGAAGTACCATGTTGGTAACTTTCTGGGAAGCCACGCATGCCTTCTTCACCGCCAACAGCCAGCGGTTTATCAGCAAATTCATGATTTTGCCAATGACCATTTACATGCGCATAAAAAGCAAATGAGTCTGACCAGCGATAGTTCATTTGTGCTTTTGAATAGATAGCTAAGCGGTCATCAAGCTCAGTTCCGACATTGCCTTTGATTCCAGCGGCAAATCGATACAAGGCGTTATTGTTAAACCACGCTTTGGTAAGGTTTGTATCAAATAAAAAGCCTTGGCCAAAATTTATGGTATCGATGGCAAACTTTGAATTTAGCTCCCAACCTAGGTTAACGTCTTCGTTGTGGTTTATTAGGTCAATATCGTGCAAAACGGCGTAATTGTCTTCTAGCCAATGTAATCCGACCCAAGGCGCTGCAATAGTGTAATCGTTAAGGCCTGCAAGCAAAGGCTCTGTTTCAAAAGGTCGGTAACTGACATCTTGGTAATCAATCCCAGCAAGCCAGTGAAAGGTTTGCTGGCTGTCTTGCGATAAAATTCCGCCGTAAGCAAACTGGGCGATTAATTCATCAGTAAAAAACTCTGAACGAGTCATGCCATTTTGATAGATATAACTTTTTTGCTTTTGTGATTGTGCAAAGTAGCGCATTAGTGCGTCACTACTGCGTTGATAAAAAGGCTGATGATAATCCACTAAAAAGACTTGCCCGTCATCGTAATCATCAGCTTGTAAAGTGAGAGTTGCATGAGGTTGCCAAGGCACTGGCATCTGCAGTACTGAGTGGTAGCCAGAGCGTTCATGATCTGATTTATACTTTAATGATGCACGAATACCGTACCCTAAAAAGTTTTCTTCTTTAAAGCCTAAGCTGTACTTATTATTGCCGCTACTACGCCCAAAATTAATGGTTGGTAATAAACTCCAGGTATCCCACGTATCGATTTGCACCACGCGGGGTTCATCTTCAAGGCAGTCGTTTGTATAGCTAATTTTGGCATCTCTTAAGTATTTTTTGCTGCGTAGGATGCGCTCTGCTTCTTGAAGCTGACGTTCGCTAACTTGGTCGCCTTCTTTAAAGGTTATCTGTTCGCTGATTACGTTTTTCTTGGTATCAATATGTAGCCAATTGATAAAGCGGTGCAGTGCAGTCGTTTCAGGATCATTGGCGTCAAAAATCGTGTGTGTATCAATGTTGAGTTTATCAACGAAGATGTCTTTATCTTCACTCAACTCAGTTGTAGGTTTGCTTTTTACTTCACAAACAACATCTAAGCTTAAAGGTTCTTTTGCATAAACTGTCCCTGTAGCAGTGCATGAAAATAATAAAACGGAGGTTATTTTATTCATCTTTGTTATGCCTACTAAATACCAAGGAGACGCGGCGATTTGCTTTATCAACCTTTAAATTCTTTATAGTTCTCAGCATAAAATCGCTAACTTAAGAAAAACTTAACTAAAACTTAAACTTGATTGAAGATTGTAAGGTTATGATTAATAAGGGATATGATAATCAACTAAGGCGAAATTAATCGTGAAATAGCTGGCTTACGTATGATTTCTTAAGGTTTCTAATAGAGTAAGTAATGAAAAAGCGTGTTTTATATTGGCTGCGAAATGATTTACGCCTAGTCGACAATGAAATTCTATCTGAGTTAGCTGATTTTGATGGTGAGCTTGATTTAGTGTTTGTGATTGAACCACGCTGGTTTAGGCAAACTAACTATCAGTCGAAATCGTTTGGTACGCATAAATTCAACTTTTTACGAAAGAGTCTCGCGGCATTTGCACAAGCAGTTGAGAAGCTTGGGCAAACACTGCATGTGATCACTGGTGAGCCTGAGCAAGTAATTAGTCAGCGATTGCAAAAATATGAAATTGAAACATTGGTTTGTACTGAGCAGGTTGGTGTTTACGAGCAAAAGCAGCTCAATAAAATCAAAGCATTATACCCACATGTGACGGTGAAAACCTATCAGCAAGATACCTTGTTCAAGGCAAGTGACTTACCTTTTCAACTTGATAACCTACCAAAAAACTTTACTGCTTTTCGTAAAAAGGTAGAAGCTGAGCCAACCTTTATAGCAGCGCCTTTGCCAGCAGTAAGCCTTTTGCCTCACCCAGTTCAGCTATGTCCTGAGCAAGCTATAGATGATGTTCCTGCTCACTCAGGCAGTTTTAAAGGTGGTTTAATTGCAGCTCAGCAGCATTGCAATGCTTACTTTTCGTCTAAAGCGCCAAGCAGTTATAAAGAAACGCGTAACGAGTTAGATGGTTTTAGTAACAGTACCAAGTTTAGTGTATGGCTCGCTGGTGGCACAATTAGCGCAAAACAGCTGTACAGAGAGGTTGAAGTATATGAGCTTAAAAACGGGGCGAATGAGTCTAGTTATTGGATAAAGTTCGAATTACTGTGGCGCGAATACTTTAAGTGGCATGCAGTACAGGCTGGTGCAAAACTTTTCCATTTTAAAGGGCAAAAGCAAAGTGCGCCTCTGACTACCTTTAATAGTCAGCGTTTTGAGGCGTGGTGCCAAGGCCGCACGCCGTTTGCTTTGGTGAACGCAATAATGCATGAGCTTAATGCGACAGGCTATATTTCTAATCGCTCGCGCCAAATTGCGGCAAGTTGTTTGGTCAACGAACTTGAGCTTGATTGGCGCTATGGTGCGGCTTATTTCGAGCAACAGCTCATTGATTATGATGTAGCAGCTAATTGGGGGAATTGGCAATACATTGCGGGTGTCGGTGTTGACCCCAGAGGAGGGCGGCACTTTCATATTAATAAGCAAACAGCGCTGTATGATCCTTTGGCTCGTTTCATTCGCAAATGGCAAGGTGATGTTACCGTCTCTGAGCTTATTGATGTTGTCGATGCAGCTGATTGGCCAATAGCCACTTAGCTGTTGTAGATCAATATACTTGCCTACTCTGTTAGAGGTTTTATTGTTTGTTAACTAATATAAATATAGAGGCTTGATTGGTGCCATTGGGTTAGCGAGCAAGGAAAACTATGATATTTAGTGAAGGCTATGAGACGGTCAAATCTAAGCTAGGTTTAGATGTGGCTCAATTAATTCTTGATGGCAGTGATGCAGGCATTTGGCTTTGGAATATACAAACCGGCGAAACAATTTTTAATGATAAGTGGGCTAAAATCGTTGGCTTCACCTTAGACGAATTAAAGCCTGTATCGATAGAAACATGGATGAATTTAGCCCACCCAGATGATTTAGAAAATTCAGAAAAGCTTCTTAATGCTCACTTTCGTGGTGAGTCTGAGCGTTATATTTGTGATGTTCGTATGAAGCATAAAAAAGGGCACTGGGTAAAGGTGCTTGATAAAGGTAAGGTGCAAAGCTGGGATGAAGCAGGTAATCCTGAATGGATGCTAGGGGTTCACATTGATATTACAGAACAATGGCTCAAAGAACGTGAAATAGAGTTTTTGCACGCTAAGCTACAAACCTTTACTGACAATCTTCCCGGGTTTGTTTATCAATTTGTAATTGATGAGCAAGGCCATGCATCATTTCCTTTTGCAACAACTAAGGTGGTTGATATTTATGGGTGTACACCTGAAGAAATAAAGCAATCGGCCAGTATCTTAACAGACACAGTTCATCCAGATGATTATGAACGTATTTACAAAAGTGTTGTGCGGTCACGCGTTAGTCTAGACGATTGGCATGAGGTTTTTCGGGTTAATCATCCAACCAAGGGATTAATATGGGTTGAAGGCAAGTCTTCACCTGTAGCACATAAAGATGGAAGTGTTGAGTGGAATGGGTACTTAGAAGATGTTAGCGAAGAAATTAAAAATAACGAGCAAATAAAACTACTTACAGCTGTTTTTTCGACAACCAGTAGAGGCATCATAATCACCACCTCAGAACCTAAAATTGTTGATGTAAACCCTGCTTTCGAACAGATAACGGGATTTAAAAAATCTGAAGTTTTAGGAAAAAACCCTGCCATTTTATCTTCTAGCCGTCATCCTTGTGAGTTTTTTAAATCTATGTGGCAGACATTACTTGCTGATGGCTCTTGGCAAGGAGAAGTGTGGAATAAACGTAAATCAGGCGAGGTCTTTCCTGAGTTATTATCGATTGATGCTTTATATGATGACAGCGGCAATGTAAGTCATTACATTGGCGCATTTGATGATATTTCACAAGAGGTGGCAAACAGACAATTATTAAGTGAATTAGTCAATCAAGACCCATTAACTAAATTACTAAACCGACGCGGCTTAGATATTCAATTGAATGCATTTTCAATGCAAGCGCCCGTTGAGCATAATCACTTTTCGTTAATCTATATAGACCTCGATAACTTCAAACTTGTTAATGATACTTTTGGCCATGAAAAGGGCGATAATTTACTGTTAGATATCAGTGAGCAACTTTCATTACAGTTAAGAGATAATGATGTGTTGGCGCGTATTGGCGGGGACGAATTTGTTATTCTACTGCCGACCTTAGCAAAACGCTTTGTTTGTCAGGATATTGCCGAGCGCTGTCAAAAAGCGGTTGAAGCAGTTGCCAAGCGTTACGCAACATTGTTACCCGTTAGTGCAAGTTTTGGTATTGCGATGTTTCCAGAGGATGGTAAAAATGCCAAACAGTTGCTCGCCTCAGCTGACGAGCAAATGTATAAAATGAAGCTAAAGAACAAATCATTACCACTCGGTTGATATTTCGACGCTAGGTAGTTTATTTAAAAGCGGTAGTAAGGCGCGCTCTTTGCGTAAATCTTTGCGTTCGTTTTCTAAATCTTTGCGTTCTCGATAAAGCTCTTTTTGCTGGCCATTATCAAGCTGGTTGCTATTTAGCTCTGCGCGAATATCTTTTAAGCGGCGGTCAATGTCGTCAATTCGCTCATCAATGTATATCAGTCTTTGCTGTACTTCGTACCTATCATTACCTTCTTGCCATGCTTTACGAAAAGCAGTGCTGTTACAAACGCCATTGTAAGATGCGCCTTGCATGCCAAGGGTAAAGCCATTTTCGGGCTCACAATACACCGCCAGACCCTGATCATATCCCACTTTATATTCAGCAATATTGGCACTTACGCCATATTCGCTGCATTGTGATAAGGCATCTATGCCATCACGATACTCAGTGCCATCTGCACCATGCTTATAACCAATACCATGCCAATTGGCTTGTAAACATTCATCTTTACTTACCGAGGTACAGCCTGCTAATACGGTTAAAGGAAGCAGGGCAAGGATCCATTTTCTCATTGAAATTTCAGCTTGAACTATTAATAACTTACTTGATTCTAGCCTGAAATATTATTTTTTAGAAAGTTGTTTTTGTATTTCATAACAATGCCTTCACATGATTAAGTATTATTGCCGATTAGTATCCATCACCACTGACAGAACCGCTGGGCGATGCGAATATTTGGCTGTGCATTTTTTAAATGTACTAATTGCAATATACATAACGCGGTAAAGTGACTGCGTTTTATAAGCTGATGACGGTCAAAGCGCATGATCTCGTACCATAGCTTAAACAGCTCACCAAAACGCATCAGGTTGTTATTGTTAAATTGCCACTGCGACTGGTAGTTTACTTTGATTGGGCAGGGCATATGGCCTGGATAGGCTTGCCATGGTGCAAGCATGGCACGCGGATAACTGGTTTTCAGCCAGCGCTGATAAAAACGGTGCTTACGTACATATTCAACTGGGACAGCTAGAGGATATTGCAGTACTTTCCACGAATAAAACGGATGAAAGAACTCCATTTTAAACTCGCATACTTGCTCGTTTGGAATGCTCAAATGATGGTGCTGATCATTGAGTAGCAAAAACAATTGAAATGCTTTTTCGAGTGGTAATTCAGCCAAGGGTTTAAAACTAAGTTTTAGATTATCAATTAGCTTTTGTTGCAGCATAGATGCATTATGAACCACTGACTTTGGCAAATAAGCGTACTGCTGATCTAAATAAGCTTGAATGAGTTTATCAAGATTGTTTTCTTTTGCCGCAGCGTAAATAGCGTCGCCATAAAACACCGCACCTAAGCCAACACTGCCGCCATTACCAGACCAACTAATTTGTGGTCTTGAAACGGTTTTATATTCATTGTGATGTGCTTTGCGCCAGTATTTGCCAAGGCGCTGCTCAACAGAGAGCTTTTGCGTGTCGCGTACTTGCACTACTTCAAGTTTAAGGGCATTTTGCGAAGCATATTGTTTTGCGCAGTAGAGATCTTGGCTATCTGATTGCGAAAAATTAAACGACTTTAGCTGAACCCCTTGGCGTAATAGCTCGCAGTTAATTAACCGTGAATCTAAGCCGCCCGACAGGGTACTGAGCACTTTTCTATCGGTGTGCATCGCTTTTGTGACAACACTGCGAAATGCCTGAGTAACGCCTTCAATTGCATCGGTCACTTCTCGGTTTTGTTTGGCAAGGGCGACCCAATCAAAGTAACGTTGCTTTACCACGCCGTGGCTGGCATCAAAACGTAATATTTCGCCTGGGTATGAGCATTTAATGTTTTTATAAGGCGTGTGATCTAAAAGCGGGTAGCCAAGTACCGCAAGCTCTGTGAGTGCTTCGGCATCGCTTTCAAGCTCAATACTTAGCTGTTTAAATATCCCCAAGTTGGTTGAAAACAGTATGCCTTGCGCCGTTTTTAAGGTGTAAAATGGTTTTAAGCCAAGTGGGTCTGTGGCAAGGACTAAGCTGCCTAATTGGCTATTAAACTGGCAAAAGCTAAATACTCCTTCACATTGCTGCAAGCAGGTGTTGAGCGAGCTTGTATTTGCCATGGCCTTTAAATCATCACTACGAGAGCTACTGAGTAAGGGATGACCAATCAGCGTTGCAATTTGCGACTCAGTTTGCAACCAACTCGCTTGTTGGTATGCATCAAAATCATATTGAAAAATAGCTCCATTATCACAATCAAAGCGCTTAACATCTGCTTTTTTATAGAGATTAAACACATCAGCTATTTGATTAATATAATGAAATTCTGTTTTGCCTAATTCATTGAATTGGATATAACCTGCGATAACAGCCATGTTAACCACCTTTTCGTTTGCTAACTTACTAGTAAAATTGCAAGCCATAGGCCAAAACGAATAAAGGCCTTAAACAAGGCCTTTGGGTAACATTACAAAAGCTGATCAGCGATTGTTAAGTTGTTGGTTGATCTCATCAAATATACTGGCATCATCAATGGTAGATGGAATTTGTAGTTCTTCACCATCGACCAATTGACGTAAGTTCTTTCTGAGTATTTTCCCTGAGCGGGTTTTTGGTAAGCGCTCAACATGCAAAATGTTTTTTAAGCAGGCAATGGCGCCAATTTGATTTCTTACCGAGTGAACTAACTGTTGCTCGACTTCTTTGCTATCGCCAAGGTAATCATCTTTGAGCACTATCATCGCCATAGGTAATTGCCCTTTGAGTGCATCATTAACCCCAAATACTGCGCATTCAGCAACAGCAGGGTGGGCTGCTACAATTTCTTCCATCTCACCGGTTGATAAGCGGTGCCCCGCCACGTTAATCACATCGTCGGTACGACCCATAATAAATAGATAACCATCATCATCAATATAGCCGCCATCACCAGAGAGATAATAACCCGGGTACTCGCTTAAATAGCCCGCTTGAAAGCGTTCATTGTTTTGCCAAATTGTAGGTAAACAGCCCGGTGGTAGGGGAAGCTTTATAACTACAGCGCCGCTTTCGTTTGCTGCGCACTGCTCACCGTTCATATCAAGAATTTGTAAATCAAAGCCCGGTGTTGGTACCGTAGAGCTGCCCGGTTTAGTGGCAAGTTGTTCAATACCAATTGGGTTACACGCAATTGCCCAACCTGTTTCTGTTTGCCACCAGTGGTCGAGTACGGGCAAGCCCGTTTTGTCTTTTAGCCACTCATAGGTGGGCGGATCGAGGCGCTCGCCGGCCAAAAATAAACGCTTTAAACTTGAGGTGTCGTATTGTTTAAAGCCCTCAGCGTTAGGGTCTTCTTTTTTAATTGCGCGAAACGCAGTAGGAGCACTGAATAAGGCGCTGACTTTATAATCTTCGACAACACGCCAAAACGCACTGGCATCAGGGGTTCTAATAGGTTTGCCTTCATAAAGTACGGTGGCACAGCGATAAATGAGCGGCGCATATACAATGTACGAGTGACCAACTACCCAGCCAATATCAGAAGCTGCCCAAAATACCTCACCGGGTTTCATGCCATACACGGTTTCCATGCTGTAATGCATTGCAACTGCGTGCCCCCCGTTTTCTCGAACCACCCCTTTAGGAGTTCCTGTAGTGCCTGATGTGTAAAGAATATAAAGCGGGTCGTCACCTGCAACAGGTACTGCAGCGACTGCACTTGCTGCCTCAGAGGCTGATTGCCAATCGATGTCTCGGCCATCTTGCATCTCGGCGATGGCTTGTTCACGCTGAAATACAATACAGTGTTCAACAGCATGCTTGGCGTTGTCGAGTGCTTCATCAAGCAGTGGCTTATATTCAATTACATGATTGATTTCGACCCCGCAAGACGCAGTAAGCACAAGCTTAGGCTTTGCATCATCAATACGCACCGCGAGTTCGTGCGGTGCAAAACCACCAAATACAACGGAGTGAATGGCACCGAGGCGCGCACACGCCAGCATACCAATAACCGCTTGTGGGATCATTGGCATATAAATGACTACGCGGTCACCTTTGCTTACGCCAAGGGATTGCATGAGACCTGCAAATTTAGCTACCTGAGTTTGTAACTCCCCATAAGTGTATTGTTGTTTGGTATTGGTAACAGGGGAGTCGTAAATCAGTGCAGTTTGGTCGCCAAAGCCTGCTTCGACATGTTGGTCGAGGGCTAGGTAACAAGTGTTTAGCTGACCATCGGCAAACCAATGGTAAAAATCATTATCGTCATATTGATAAGGAGCACTTGGCTCTTTAAACCAAGGAATTCGTTTACTTTGCTCAAGCCAGAACTGACCGGGATCGCGCTGGAACTGTTGATATTGTTGTTGATATTCGCCCGCCATTGTGAGGCTCCTATACTTTTTAGTGAGAGACCCTAAAAAATGTAGGTGTTTTTTTGATTAAATAATATGCGACCTTGGTCGGCATTAATTGGGCTAGATGTAATGAAACCGCCCGGTTTAGGGGCGATTTCAGGGAGTTGTGATACTAAACCTGTTGTTCACTAATAAGCGGTAAGCAAATGAGGATCTTAACGCCACCTAACTCACTGTGCTCAGCTTTTATAGTGCCTTTGTGTGTTTCAATCAGGCTTTTACAAATCGCCAGTCCAAGGCCTGAGCCCCCCGTTTGACGGCTGCGCGACTTATCAACGCGGTATAAGCGTTCGAATATTTCAACTAACTGATTATTGGTAACGCCGGGTGGGGTATCTTCAATGCTAAAAGAAATGCTCTGCTCTGAGGCTGTCGCTACAAATTTAATTTTGCCGGGTTTATCAGTATAAAAAGTACTGTTTGATAAAAGGTTAGTCAGTACTTGCTTAATTTTATCGATATCCCATGTCACCTTGATATCAGCAGCAACGCGAATGTTACTGGTAAATTCAAAGCCTTTGTTTTCTACAAAAGCAGCAAAGTCTTGCTGCCAAACGGATAATACATCAGCAAGTAAATAGGGTTTTAAGTTAAGGTACAGGCTATCTGAATCTGCTTGTGCTAGTTGATGGATATCACGGATCAGTATATTGATATCGGTAAGTTTTCGATTAATTGCATCGTAAGAGGCATCAACGTCTTTGGCGATATTGTATTGCAATGCTTCAACTTGCAATTGTAGTGCTGTGAGTGGCGTGCGAATTTCATGAGATACATCGGCTAGTAAGCGGTTCTTTTTATCAACAACTTCTTGGAGTAGCTGTGCTCGTTCGCTGGCAAGTTTACGCTTTTTAAATGAGCGGTAGCCAAAGCCTGATATCAGTAAAATCACGCAGCTTAAGCCCAATAACCACGCTTTAAATTGCCATTCACTTTCGCTTAGTTGGGCGGCTTGAATTTGCTTATCAGCACTCAATTGATTGATTTCTTGCTGATTTCGCATAAAAGCCACTTGGCTTTGCATTGCGGCCACGGTTAAGTCGTGCTGATTTTTACCGGTATTATCTTCAAGGGTTTGATAGCGACTTTGCGATTCAAATGCTTGTTTATACAGTTGTAATGCAAGGTAAGAGTCAGTGAGTAGTTTATTTAAGCTGATTTGATCTTCAACATCTTGCAGCTCATCAGCCTGTTTTAAAGCCTGCTCTGCGGTTTTAATTGCTTCAGCGTGATCATCAAGGGCTTGATAAATACGTGTTTGGGTGATCCCTAAAGACACTAAGTGTGATCGAAAATTATAGTCAGTAGCGATTGCTAAAGCGCGATCAATATATGCTTGCGCTTCACTAATGTTGCCTTGTTTTAAAGCAATTAACGCCATTAAATTATACGAGCGACATAGCCCTGTGTTTGAAGATGATTGTTGATAATAGCTAATCGACTTCTCAGCGTAATCGGTGGCTGTAGCAAGTTCACCTTGTTTAAGTGCAGCATAGCCAACTTTCATGGCACTATTACCAATATCGACTTTAGAGCCAATTTCTAAATCCAACACGTGAGACATTTTAAAGTGCTTTAACGATTGAGCACTGTCGCCCATACGGCGGTAAACTTCGCCAATTTCGTAAAGCGAATCGGCTATGCCTTTTTTGTCATCAAGCTTTTGATGCAAAGAAAATGATTGAGTTAAACTTGCAAGCGCCGCATTGTGATCGCCAATAATGGCTTCGATTATTCCTAAGTTTAGTAATGCCGATGCATACGATTTTTCATCATCAAACTCATGTAAGATATTAACAGATTTTTGTGCCTCATTTAGGGCGGCTATGTATTTATCTTGCCAGCGTAAAATGGCTGCTAATCGCTCATAGGACTGGGCAATCAGCATAGAATCTTGTATCTGTTTGGCAATGGATAATGCATCTCGGTAGTGCTGCTCTGCTGTTAGAAAGTTACTTTTTCTACCTTGTGCGTAACCCTGAATAAGCATTGCTCGTACCGTTACAGCCTGATTGTTCTGTGTTTGTCCGTAATCTAGTAGTTGCTCTGCATAGCTCAGTGCTTGGTCATAATCGCCATTGCTTACATTCATAAACGCCAACGATTCGAGCGCTTCTTGAATGATCTGTGGCTGATTGATGAGGGTTGTATCGTTAGTTAACTGCTCAAATATATCCGTTGCTTGGCTTGGATCACTGTTACGTAGCAATTGTGCTTCGTTTAGTTTTTCTTGAGCCTGTTCAGGAGTTATTGCAAAGGCGCTTAACGATAGGCAGCTAAGGGCGCAAGCCAAAGCTAAGCTTTTGTAAAATAATGGAGTATTTTTCATTTTTTATTTGGGTAAAGGCAACTGCCATTTTTGTAAAATTGCTTGGTATTGACCGCTTTGCTTCAAAGCTTTAACTGCATCAGTTAATTGTATAGCGAGTTGTTTGTCTATATTAAGGTTTGCAGCGAGGTAAAGGCCTGAAGGAAAGTCGTCTAAGTGCAGGCTTTTATGAATGTCACTAGGGTCAACTCCAGATAATGCCAGTTCGTTTTGCAAGGTTAGAGTGTTGGTAAGCACAAAGTCGATGCGCTCTTTTTCAAGCAATTGCCAAAGTTGATGATAATGACTGACTAGCACCAAGTTTTTATCTTCATTAAATCCCGCTTGCTTCAAATAATGTTCACTTGAATAGCCTCGAATAGTCGCTACACGGTACTGCTGGGCTTGCTTTAAGCTAAATATTTTGTGGCTTTTACTCGATAGATCCACTAAATAAGCATCTGAAAAATAGGTTTGTGCTAACCACTTAAACCGGCTTTCACGAGCTGGATTTTTTAGTAACGAAATCATTAACATGTTTGGATTGTTTTCAAGCTCATAGAAAGCCCGTGCCATTGGCATAATTCTGAATTCGCCGGAGATGTTTGCGCGTGCCAGAGCTGTTTTTACTACTTCAACAAGCGCACCATCAGCTTCGCCTTGCTGATTTTTAAAATGGTACGGTGGTAAATCTTCGGCAAGAAAGGTCAGTGTTTTCGCAGCCGTCGCACAACTGATGAAACAAAGCAGGGTAGCAATCAGAAATGAGCGGAGCAGCATAAAGACCCTTTATCCTTAAACAAGTTATTAACATATTAATTAATATTAGTGAAAAGGTATAGGTTTTTAGCTGCTGCGTAAGATTTAGTTACTTTTTTTACTGCGAGGAGCACCCAGTAAAATACCTATATGACAAACACATACAGATAAAAATGCGCTTACGCCAAGTGCGCCGCCGTAGCCATGCAAACGTGGCACCAAGTATTCAAACAACATTGCAAATAGTAACGAAGAAATGGCTAACGTGAAGATACCAAAGCGCTTTGGTGCGCTCATGCCAATGAAAGTCCCGCCAAAGAAAGCCACGCTGTAGAGCTCCACATCAACAGATAAAAGGCTCAAGACACTAAATGCAATAATGCTGGTAGCCGCTGATGCACGGATGCCATCAAAGCGATTATGATGCGCTAAAAAGTACGTTGAGTAGGCACCTAATAAAGCGGTAATAGCAATAAATAAATCCATTAAAAGACCCCTTTTGCCAGCATATAAAGCGCTACACTGGCAAAAGCAACGCTACCAAGACGACCACCAAAACCTGCAAATAGATTCATAGTTAATACGTAAAGGCAGGCACCAATTAAAGAGATAAAGCTCAGTTCCCAGTAGCTGTTGATTAAACTTGATGAGCACATGCCAGCAAAGCTGCCTGCGTATATGGCTGCATAAGGGTGATTACCAAAACGAGCAGGAAAAGGAATGAATGTGCCAACTAACCCAGTAACTGCGGCAGATAAAACAAGGGCAACATTAGCTTGGTCATGAAGTAAAAAGCAGGCAAAACAGCCAACAGAAAAGGCCAAAAACTTGACCATGAAAAATGTAATATGCGCCATTAATTGACGATACACCTCGCTTAAGTAGGTAAACGAGGTGCATTATCTCATTGATGCGTTTAGTCCTGCAACTGCGCTTTGGCGGGTATTGCTGCTACTTTGGTATGGTGACCATACAAAGCAACAATTAAAAAGCAAACAAGTGGTACAACAAACGAAACCGCAGTGTTAAAGGCATCTATGGTTGCGGCTTGGATCAGCGGTAAAAATGCGCCTCCTAAAATAGCCATTACTAAGCCTGCTGCACCAACTTTTGCATCTTCACCCAGACCTTCAAGTGCTGTGCCGTAAATGGTTGGAAACATCAAAGATAGACAGCTCGAAATAGCAACAAGTGCGACTACGCCCATTAAATTAACTTGCGTTGCAACAATAAAACAAAGTACAGCTGCAACTAAAGCCATAAAACGCAGTAATTTAACGCCGCTTATAAAGCGCATGAGCCATGTCATAATGAAGCGAGATACTAAAAATACCAACATCGAATATTGTAATACTTGGCCACCAGTCACCTCTGTGGTGTTAAGTGCTTCCATGGTGTAGCCAATGGTGTAGGTCCATACACAGGTTTGAGCGCCAACATTAAAAAATTGTGCCAGTACACCAAATCGATAATGCTTGTTTTGATACAAATGTTGAAAGGTCTTTTTAAGTTTGCATGGCTGCGCTGTTACTTTTGTTTCTGTTGCAGGAGAGCGGCTAAAGAAGATACATAGCCATAGTAAGATTAAACAACAGGCCATACCCACATACGGCACCATCACAGCATCGAGTTCTGCACTAACAACGGCTTTTAGTTGCGCTTCACTCATCAGGGCACGGCTTGCGCTATCAGCTTGATTTAAGTTCGGTAAAATCAACGTCGCCGCTAAAAACACACCAATATTAGTCCCAACGGGGTTGAAAGCTTGTGCCAGGTTAAGTCTGCGGGTTGCTGTTTGCTCGCATCCTAACTGCATGACATAGGGATTTGCAGAGGTCTCTAAAATAGATAAACCACCTGCAAGTATAAACAAGGCCAATAAAAAGTGACTATAGAGCATGGTTTGGCTAGCAGGGTAAAACAATAAAGCACCACAGGCGGCCATGGCTAAACCTACTAACAGCCCCGTTTTATAATTAAACCGTCTATTGATCATTGCCGCCGGTAAAGCTAGGCAAAAATAAGCGCCATAATAACTAAACTGCACCAATGCTGATTGCAAGGCACTCATCGAAAATGTTTTGCTAAAAACTTTCACTAATGGGTCTGTCATATTCGCCGCAGTACCCCAAGCAGCAAAGCAAATTGTAAGCAGAATAAAAGGCCATAGCATTTGGCGCGATACAATAGCGGACTGTGTTTGCATAGTTCACCAGATTAATGTGTTCATATTGTTGTGGCCGACAGTATTCACGACTACAAATAATAAATCAACCTAGTTGATTTATTATTTTGACTGGTAGATAGTACTCCAAACAGGTCTAATAGGCCGCTTATCAGGTTGTATCAAGAAGGATGTTATGAAGAGCAGTTTATCGCGAGCACCAAGAAGCAATAACGAGCGCGCAATTTTAAGTTTAATTAGGCAGCAGCAAAGCATGCCTAAGGCACAAATAGCGAAGGCGTTAGCTTTGTCTGCTCAGGCGGCAACAGTGAATATCAACAAGCTCGAAGAAGATAAGCTATTGCTTCGTGATGCACCTGTTAAAGGCCGAGTAGGTCAGCCAAGTGTGCCATTTAGGCTTAACCCTGATGGCGCGTTTAGTTTTGGTTTAAAAATCGGACGACGACGCTTCGATCTGATACTCGTTGATTTACAAAGTACGCAAAGAGCGTCTGTATCTTTGGAGGTGAATGAGGCATCGGTTGATGAGCTTAAAGTATTTTTAGAAACACATATTCCTCAATTAATCAGTCAATTAGAACCTGAGCTGCGCCCACATGTGTGCGGGCTTGGGGTCGCTATGCCATTTGATATTTGGCAATGGCAAGCAACTTCAGACTCAGCAAAAAATCCCCTCAGCCAATGGCAAAACTTTGATTTGAAAGGCTACTTAGAAAGTCAGTTTCAGTTACCTGTTTATATTAGTAACGACAATAACGCAGCCTGCTGTGCAGAGTTAAGCCTAGGAAATCCTAATAACTATAGCGATTTTTTATATGTCTATTTAGGGGCTTTTTTAGGTGGCGCTGTGGTGATTAACCATCAGCTTCTTGAAGGCAAAAGTGGTAATGCCGGTGCAATAGGATCCATGCTAAACGCTGAACGCGAACAGTTACTTAGCCAATGTTCGTTACTGTCATTGCAAAGTGAGTTTGATAATGCGCAACTTGGCATTTCTGTGTATGAGCTAACAGACAGTCAGTTTGCAGAGCATAAACGGCTAGTTCAGCCTTGGCTTGAAAAAGCCGCAGAGGCTATCAGTATTGCCATGCATAACAGTTTAAGTTTGTTAGATATGCAAGCTGTGATTATTGATTCGCCGTTACCGAGTAAAGCGCTTGAACAGCTCAAGCAGTTATCAATTGCAGCATTTGCACGCTTAGATAGTCGTGGACTACGTAGCTGTGAAGTGAGTTTAGGTGTGTGCGGAGAAAAAGCGCAGTCGATAGGCTCTGCCCAACTTGCGCTTAGTCATCATTATTTTTAAACAGGAGTGAGCAGCTCACTCCTGTTTAATTTATTACTTCTGATATTGTTTGAACCACGCAAGCGTGTATTCAATTTTCGAAATCATACGCGATGGACGACCCGCAATACCATGTGGTGAGCCCGGTACACGAATAAGTACGGTATCTACCTTTTGCAGTTTTAATGCTTGATAGAATTGCTCTGATTCTGAAATTGGCGTACGGCGGTCTTCTTCACCTGTCATGATCAATGATGGCGTGGTTACGTTACCCACTAATGAAAGCGGCGAACGTTTCCAGTAGTGTTCAACATTATCCCATGGCATGCCCGGGAACTGGTTACGAATTTGACCAATGTAGCTGTCGGCAGTCAGTGTTTTACTTAACCAGTTGATCACTGGTTTGGTAATTGCAGCCGCGTTGAAGCGGTTTGTTAAACCTACAGCATAAGCTGTTGCAATACCACCTGCTGAACCACCAGCAATAAATAAGTTATCTTTGTCGATAAACCCTTTCGCGATCATGGCATCAACCGCTGAGTTATGGTCTGCAAAGTCTTCTTCTGAGCTGTATTTACCATCCAGTAATAAGGCAAAGTCTTTACCGTAACTTGTTGAACCACGGTAATTTACATATACAACCACATAACCTTCAGCGGCATAACGTTGTAATTCAGCAGTAAAGCTTGGGCCATAGGCTAGATGTGGACCGCCGTGAATTTCAACCATTAATGGGTATTGCTTGCTCCCATCAAAATCAGGTGGCGTGATGTACCAACCTTGAATGGCTTGGCCGTCAAACTGCGACTTAACATTCAGCTCGTGTACTTTACCTAGCTTTTTATGGCCTAATATATCTTCATTTAATGAAGTAAGCGTTTTAGTTTTACCTTTGTATAGGTAGCCTAAATCAGCTGGGCGATACTCGTTGCCTTTTGTATAAGCAATTGCGCCATTGTTGGCCATGCTAAAACTACCGCTAACATACGGGCGACCAATTGAAGTGCCCGATAGCGTATCAGTTAAATCAGTTACCTTACCGCGGCTGGTTACTTTAGCGAGCTTACGCTTACCAAAATCATCGTATTGAATAACAAAGTCGCCATCGCCTGACCACTTATAATCAGCCACTGAACGGTCTAATTTTTCAGTAATATGCTTGATTGATTTATCATCTAAATCAAGTAATGACAGCGTTGAGTTAATATAAGGCACAGGGGCGTTATCACGAGCAACAAAGGCTAGTTCATCACCGTCTTTAGCATAACGCGGGTTACTTTCTCGGCCCGGTAAATCTGTTAGCTGTGTAAGCTCACCTGATTTTACGTTAATTTCATAAAGGTCTGACTCAGTAGTGCGGTATTCCCAGTCATCATTGCGATCAGCAGAAAAAGCCAGTTTTGTGTTACTTGGATCCCAAGCAAGTGGACCATAGTGCTGATAATCACCCGATGTTAATTGGCGTGGTGTGCCACCCGAAACAGGAATAACAAAAACGTGACGATATGAAGGTTCTAAAAAGCCCGCACCATCAGCTTGATAACGCGCTTTTTCAATTACTTTAACTGGTTTTGACCACTCGGCGCCTTTTGGTTTTTTTGGCAGCTTTACTGATTTAGCGAACGCAGATTTACCTTCCGGAATGCTCATAGTGAAGGCAATTTGCTCTGAGTCATTCGACCAAGTTAAGTTACGTACTGATTTTGGTAGTTGCGTTAAAAGCGCTTGTTTGTCTTGCGCTAACCAATAAACGTGAAGTTGATTTGAGCCGCTTGAATTGCTGGTAAAAGCAATTTTTTGGCTATCTGGAGACCAAGTTGGTTGGCTGTAGTTATGTTCATCAGAAAACAGCGGCGTGTGTTGACCAGAATTTAAATCGTACAGCCAAAAGCTACGTTTGTTGCCATCTTTCATGATGTCGTAGCCGCTACGCACATAAACAATTTTTTTACCGTCTGGGCTTATTTGTGGGTCGCCTGCGTATTCAAGTTGAAAAATATCTTCAGAAACAAATTTGTCGTTAGCATATACCTGAGCTGTTGTTGCTGCGCACAGCAAGCTGGCTCCAATAAAAATTGATTTTTTTAATTGCATGGAATGGTCTTTTTTTAGCCGTAAAATTTTATCCTAAAAGCAGACCATGCTGTGCGCAAGCACATTGAGATAAAGTTGCATTTACCCCAGTTGAATTGACTCAAAGTCTATATGTGCTTCGCTAGTACCTGATTTTAAAGGCTTAGGCAAACTTAAAATAGTCATCCCAACGACTATCTAAGCGTTGTTTGGCATTGGCTAAATCAACCGCCGAATAAAGATCATTGTTTTGATTAACCAGTTCAAGCTTGACGAGTTTGTCTAAAGCATCATCAATTTCAAAGTCGAGCTGGCAATTATGTTGCTCGTTAAACCATTGCTCAATTTGCTTATCTAATTGCTCTGCAGTCATCTCAGATTTGCTCTTTAATAAAAAGGTGTAGGCAAGCAGCGCTTCTTTTACATCTTCTTCTTCAGCTGCATCAACGAGGGTATGAAAAACACCTGCGTTGTTATCGAGATTTTTAAAATACAAGTTGTCGGCCAGTGCTTTCATAAAGCGAATTTTACGATTTTTAAACTTGCTCCACTCTTTAAATATAAAGCTGCTAAACACACCCATGCCGATTGCAAAGGTAATAAAGTGCTGCTGACTCATATGCACTTCTTCGCTGCGCCAACCGCCCCAAAAAGCAATCAAGGCAATCAGCAGTAAAATTGACGCGCCTAATTTTGTTACCAACACCACAGCACCACCAATCAGGGCAGATGAGCCAATGATAAGTTTATCAATCGGGCGCATTTTTACTTCGCTATTCGGAAACAGCATTTCTAAATCGGCTTTGGGGACATTCTGGAATAATTTGACGATGGTTGAATTGGGCTCGAATCCTACCGGCATTTTGCCTTTTTCTAAAAAGTACTGCTCGTCTTTAAAGCGGATGAATATGGCAACGCGGTCATAGTTAGTAAATTGAATCTGTTTTTTCTTAAGCCCCCAAAAACTGCGCAGCGTCTCTGTTTTTTGCGATTCACCACGGCGGTAAAAGACCACTTCTGCGAAGTCATCAAACTCAACGGCTAAACGCACTTTAAATAAAGACTCTTCATTCAATGCATCTTGCAAGTCTTGATTGGTAATGGTTTCAAAATTGGCGGCATTGAGTACCGTGGCAAAATCTTTAGCAAAAGCTGATTGATAGTTGGCACGCTCAGCATCGGTAATAGGTTTCAGCGTGCGGGTATCGCTATTAGGGTCAAATGGCGCATAGTTGTTTTTTAATGACTCCAGCAATCCGTGATATTGATAATGGGTCACGCTTTGCAAAAGTGTAGCAAACTCCTTAAACGAATAATTTGATTGCGACTCACCTAAATAGGCTTGGCAAAGGTTGATGATGTCGTGTTTACGAAAAGGAATAAAGCGTGCGTTAATCATTATGCTAATATTTATTTAAACAGAATTCGCTCAGATGATAAAAAATTAATCTCGAGAATGCGACTGTTACAAACAAATAGCATGACGTTAGACTTTTTTGCTGGTTAAAAGGGATTGTTTTAGGTTAATTACTCCAGCCAAAATGCTGGTTTTTAAAATTCACGGTCGCTTTGTCATGCACTTTTAAACACGCTTTGCTAATGTTGAGCCAATTGCAGTAAGTTGTCGTGATCTGTTATGAGTATACAACCTCCACCAATCGAAGTTAAAGCTGAGTTAAACTCAGTACCTCTAGTTATAAAGCAGCTTTTTATAAGCGTGTTCATTATTTCATTGTTGATGATTGTGGTGACATATCTTTACCATTTTAATCGATTAGAAAATGATATTTATCTCAATGGCGTATTAACAGATGCTATTAATCTATTGATCCTCATATGTATATTTGCCTTTGTGCAAACATCGGTAGTAGCACAAAGAAGCTATTTATTTTTAAGTATTGGTATTTTTCTATGGAGTGTCGGGCTGACCTTCGACTTTCTAGATGAACTTGTGTTTCAGCCTATTTGGGTGGGAATTTATATCGAGGATATTGCTCGAACAATTGGTATGTTGGTTACTGGCTTTGGTTTGTTTTTAGCTTTGTCAGACTTAGCTAAAACCCGCGAGCAACTTGAAGAAGAGCTAAAAACAGATGTGCTTACCAAAGCCTATAATCGCCGTTATTTCTACCACTATGTACTGCAAAATCAAGATACACCGCATAGTATTGTAATTGTAGATATTGATCACTTTAAAGCGATCAATGATGAACATGGTCATGATGTAGGCGATCAGGTGTTGATTGATTTTGTATCGCAATGCCATAAGGCATTAGACCCGCATATTTTATTTGCCCGTATAGGTGGTGAAGAGTTTGCTTTATTTGTTCCGACTGAAGATCAAGAAATATTGAGTCAGACATGTCAGCAACTATTGTGCTTGGCCAGTAACGTGATGGTTACGCCGAGTAAAACACTCAGTGTGAGTGTAGGTTCAGCAATAAAACGTGCCACAGAGACATTTAGTAACACCATGAAACGTGCCGACCAAGCGCTTTATTTGGCAAAAAACCAAGGCCGTAGCCGTTATGTTCATAAACCGTAAGGGACGGTTAAGGGTTTTTGTTGTAACCTATATCGCAACAAAACTCCAAGGGATGAATAATGGCAATTGCTAAAAAGTTAAAGCAAAAAACACGGCAGTTTATCGACTCTAAACATATGCTCAAATCAATAACGGTGGCATCATTTTTAGAGTCAACCATAGTGCCTATTCCTCTTGAAGCTGTGCTTGTTCCGTTAATGCAAGCCCGTCGCGAAAAGCTTTGGTTAATCGCATTAATGGCGACCATTGGTTGTATTATTGGTGCTATTTTTGGTTATGCCCTCGGCTACTATCTATTTGATGTAGTGGGGGACTGGGTGATTAATACCTTCTCAAACCCTGAGCAGTTCGAGCAAGTTAAGCAAAAAATGCAGGCACAAGGCTTTTGGTTTGTATTGACGCTCGGCATTGTGCCCATCCCATTTCAAATTGCCATGCTTGCCGCTGGAGCAACTAAGTATTCAATTTTTCTATTTTTACTGGCAACGGTTATTGCTCGTTCAATCCGCTACTTTGCCCTTGCTGCCGTTGTTTATTACGCAGGTAATCAGGCAGAGCGAGTTATTCAAAAGCACAAAACCAAAGCTTTAGTCGCTATTTCTGTGTTAGTACTGTTACTTTGGTGGCTCAGTACTCTTATTTAATAAATAAAAAATACTGATTATGGTTATCCTGACTATACTTTGAATTAAGGAAAGCGCTTAATAAAAACAACAGGATGACCCATGAATACCCTAGTGGCTGCACTGCCTATTTTGGTACTGATCTGGATGATGGTAAAACGCAGCCCCATCGCTTCTTATATTGCCTTACCCATCACAGCGCTAGCTGCTGCTTTACTGCAACTGTTTTACTTTCAAGCTGATTTAAGGCTGTTGCTTGCTAATTCGTTTGCTGGTGTGTTGTCTGTTATGACGCCCATTTCGATTATTGCAGGGGCTATTTTACTTAACCGCATGTTGGCAATATCAGGGGCCGAAACCACGATAAAACACTGGCTCGAATCAATTAGCAGTAATCAAGTTGCGCAGTTGATGATCATTGGTTGGGCGTTTGCATTTATGCTCGAAGGCGCATCGGGGTTTGGTACGCCAGCAGCTATTGCTGCGCCCATTTTGGTTGGGCTTGGTTTCTCGCCTTTTAAAGTGATTGTTTTCACTCTTATTTTAAACTCAATTCCCGTTTCTTTTGGGGCTGTGGGCACGCCAACGTGGTTTGGCTTTTCGGCGCTACAGTTAGATGATGGGCAAGTGCTGGCTATCTCAAAATGGACGGCACTGTGCCATGTTATTGCTGCTTTGGTTATTCCTATGATTGCGCTGTGTCTTGTGCTGCCACTAAAAAAGGTGCGTCAAAATAGCGTATTCATTTATCTAAGCGTGTTTTCATGTGTCTTGCCTTATTGGTTGTTTGCCCAGTGGAACTATGAGTTTCCATCGTTGATTGGTGGTGCAGTGGGGCTACTAGTCACTATTTATTTAGCAAGCCGGGGAGTGGGTTTAGATAACTCAGCTGCAAATACACAAAGCTCGAAAAACAAGGTTGAGTTCACACCTAAAACGCTGTTTGTAGCCTTATTCCCGCTATTACTCTTGATTGTTGTGCTGGTCATAACCCGTATTCATCAGCTGGGTATTAAAGCACTGCTTAACGACGAAACGCTCTGGCTGAGTGTCAATTTGGGCTTTGCGCAATTTGAATTAAGCAAAGCACTGATCTTATCTTTACATGAGATATTTGGCACGACGGTGGGATGGTCGTATAAAACCTTGTTTGTTCCAGCCTTGATCCCGTTTGTATTGGTGGTGTTGATCTGCGTGCCGTTACTTAAGATGAGTAAGCCACAAGTAAAGAAAATGTGCTCCGACACCTTAGGCCGTATTGCTATGCCATGTATTGCTTTAATCGGTGCATTGGTGATGGTGAATGTTTTAATGCAAGGCGGCCATAATGCACCCATATTTTATATGGCGAGTACCTTTGCTGATTTAAGTGGTGAGCACTGGGTGTTATTTGCCTCGTACTTGGGGGCACTCGGCACTTTCTTTTCAGGCTCGGCAACCGTGTCTAATCTTACCTTTGGCGGTATTCAATATGGTATTGCTGAGCAAGTGGGCTTATCAGAAACTTTAGTGCTTGCGTTGCAATCAACAGGGGCGGCGATGGGTAATATGATCTGTATTAGCAATATTATTGCTGTAGCCAGTATTGTTGGAGTGAATAATCAAGAAGGGCCAGTGCTTAAGAAAACCTTTTTGCCGATGCTAATTTACGGAGCAATAGTTGGGGGCTTTAGTTACCTATTTTACTGATTAAACATGTGCAGATAAAAAAGGTGCCCAGATAAACCGAGCACCTTTACGGAGTAATTTATTGAATAGCTTTTTTTACTTCGCGCCAATCAATAATTTTAAAGTTTTGCGGTGCCTGTGGCATACGGTTGTAACCATCTTGCACAATTAGCACCCCTTCAGGGTAGCCCGGTAACGCAGCCGGTGTTACCGTTAGGCCATCGGTTTCTGAAACGCCATCTATTGCTAACTCTAGGTTATTGCTGATTGCAAATTTACCCGCAAACTCTAGGCTAGGGGTATTGCCATCAATAATTTTATAAAGCACATAGCTGTAATCACCTTGGCTAGAAACCACTAAATAGCGGGCATCTTTTGCGTGGTAAATTTCCATGCCTTCTACATCATCAACCAACATATCGTTCACGGTTTGCAGCATTACAGGTTTATTTCCTGCTGTTGGCTCAGCGCCAATAAACCAAATACCTTCGTCTTCTTCACCTAAAAATAGCTGTGCGGTTTTATCATCTGCACTGCAACCTTCAGGTTGGCTTGGAACACTAAATTCGCGCACTAGTTGTGCTGATACGCTCTCATTATTACCAGTTAGTTTGTATTGCTGAAATAGGCCTGATTTGTCATTCATAAACACATAGTTGCCTGTGTTTGATGAGTACATACACATACCGTAAATTTCTTTTAGAGTCGTTGGCAGCTCAGCAAGATGTTGCACCTGATTGTGAGTATCGACGCTATAAACACTGATGCTGTTGTGAGTACGGTTACTACCTGCAATCCAGGTATTTGTTGCGTTGCTGATACTGGCATGTTGGCGCACATCAACATTATTTAAACGGCCTGTTTCTAGCGCTTGTAGCTCTTTGCCTGCAAGGTCATACACCATTAAACCACGGCGTTTATCGGTACCTAAGATCAGGCTTTTTGCTGCATTTTTAGGGTTTACCCAAATAGCAGGGTCATCGGCGGCATCACCAAAAGCACGTACTGCATCGGTTTGCGCTTGTGCATTGATGTAAGTAACAGCGGCTGTTTTAGCGCTATTATGTTGTTTAGCCTGCCCATCTATTTGACCTTTTACATAATGACCTGATTCATCATCGTATAACACGATATCAGCTTGCTTATTGTTAAAGCGCACTGCGGCAGATTCAATCGCCAGTTCACCAGCAAATTGCCAGCTGCTAAAACGTTTAGTACTCTTTTCGTAGCGATGTAATTGATTATCTTCAGAGGTGGTGAACCATAAGCTACCATCATCTGTTGTGCTTAAACCGCCAACTTCAGGCGCTAAGCTGCCAAATGGCGACATCAAAGCCACGGGTTTTTTATCGGCGCGCGATTCAGCATCTGCGTTAATTTGCCAAATGCCTAGCTCGCCTTCACTTAAATAAAGAGTTTTACTGTTATCATCAACCGCACAGCCTGATGTTTCACTTACGCCAGCAAACTCACGTAATTCAAGGTTTAATGCGCGTTTGTTTGCCATATCAAACACCAGTGTTTCGCGGATAAGACCACGAGCGTCTGCCACAAATGCCGAAACTGCTTGAGTTGTCGGGTTAGCAAATAAACACACCGCCTCAGGTTTTGCTTTTGGTGGGCTGATACGGCTAATTTCAGTTAGCTGCCATTTAGCTGCTTTTTGTAAGCTAAAAATCACCGCTTGGTCAGCTTCGTTGTCGATGCTAGCAACAAGATAGCTGTTTTTGTTGATCGCCTTAACAGATAACGCTTCGAAATTACCTTTTTGTAATCCGTGCTGTTTACCTGTGGCATCAATAAGTTGCAGGCCTTGGCTTTGTGAGCTCAATAGCCAAGCGTCATCAGCAAGGGCTGCCGCTTGTGAGCCTTGCATATTTTCAGTTGTGCCAAAAGCTGTTAATTTGTTTTTACTTGGTGCCTCGGTTGCCGTTGTTTGGCTACACGCAGCTAGGGTGCTTAGCATTACTGCACTGGCAACAAGATTAAGTGGTTTTTTAAAATTCATGGGATCCCCAAATATACTACAAGGCAGCAATGCGCTGCCTTAATAACTTTTTGTGTATTAAAATGCGTAGCGCAGCATTAACTGAATAACAGGGCCTGCTTCTTCAGACTCCAGTTCATACTCGTCAAAGTCGCGGTTGATTTGGTCATCAACCGTGTCGAACTTGTTAAAGGTTTCGTCTTTACTTGCATCTAATAGGTTTGAGCCCACTAAACGAAGCGTGACGTCTTGCCAGCGTTTTTCTACGAATAGTTCAAGGTCTGCGCCGTAGTGTGTGGTTACTTCTTCACCCACGATACGGCCATAAGCATCACCTTGTTTACGGTAAGTTGCACCGAACGAAGCGCCTAAATCAGGTAGGTCTTGAATAAAACCAACGTTAAACACGTAGTCAGATTGGTCGTTGAATTTACGGCTACCGAAAGTGTCATCTACTTCTGAATCAAGCCATGAGTAGTTAAAGAATACCCCTGTGTTTGGCATGCTAATGGCGCTTAGCGGCGTTGATAAATCAAGCTCGATACCTTTTACGTTGCCATCACCGGTGTTACGCGGTTGCAAAATGTAAGTACCATCACCTTCTGAGCCTTGTTGGCCTGTATTGGCTATTTCGATAAGGTCTGTGACATCGCGATAGAACACATTAATACCCACGACGCCGCTTTTACCTAAGCGATATTCATAGCCTAAGTCCATACCCCACGATGATTCTGGTTGTAGGTCTGGGTTACCTAAAAAGTCGTTATCGCCTAGCTCTTTTTCAAGTAGAGCAGGGGTGATGTAATCAAAGTCAGGACGACGTAAGCTACGTGCAACCGATGCACTAACACGGCCGTTTTCAGAGACGTTGTAGCGTAAATGTGCCGATGGTAAGAAGAAGTCATAATCGTTTTTAGCGCTTACACCTTCTACTTTGTCAGTAATGGTTGAGTCGGTTGTTTCGTAGCGCACACCTAACTCCCACGAGAAGTCTTGCTCTTCGTGCTTCACTAGTGCAAATACATCTAGGCGGTCTTCTTCGAGTTTATTTACGCCACCAGCGGCTGCTTCAAACTCGTTGTTAAAGCCTGCTAGTGACATTGGTGTTTGGTTAAACTGATCCCAGCTTGTAAAGCTTTGTTCGCTTTCACCTTCGGCTTGATAAACTGCAGTATCGCGCTCTTTGCCTTGTACAAAGGCACCGAATTGAATCGTTTTGTTCTCGCCTGCAAATAAGCTATGTTGCCATTGTAATGACCATTCTTTGTCATCAAGGTCTACAGTTTCTTCTTCTTCCTCAAACACCATAGGTAGCTCAGAGGTATCGATTTCTACTTCTTGCTCGTAAACAGACTCTTCAAAGCTTGCAAAACCAAGCTTAAATTTACTTGTGCCACCAAAAAGGGGTAACTCATAACCCGAGTTGATGTTGTAGTTGGTTTGATCAATGTAAGACACATTGGCGTTGTCGGTTTCAAGGTTACCGCCTTCAACAATTGAGTTATTGATTGCTGTTGGGTCGTCATATTCAAATGAACGCTCATCTTCAGTACGGTCGGTATCAACCCAAATTGCGCTGATATCGAACTTGCTGCCATTATCAAAAGTAATTTCGTAGCTGGCATTTAATGAGGTGTCGTCACCATCGCGGGTGTCTGTTTGATCTTCGCGGTTATCGAATTCTTCGCTTTTGTAATTGGCGTTATTCTCTGGGCTGTCGCCATAGCGTAGGCTTGATTTTTGTTTTGGGTTATAACGGCCTTGTAAGTTAGCGCCAAGTAATAAACGGCCGCCAGCAAACTCAGTGCCGTAAACACCGGCAAAGCTTTCTTTTAATTCGCCATCATCATAACGCAGGCCACCCGCACGAAGGTAACCACCATCTAGGCTGTAACCGTCACGCAATACAATGTTTAGCGTACCGGCAATGGCATCGGCAGAGCGGTTTGCACTTGAAGCACGAATAATTTCTACACGCTCAATTAGCTCAGCAGGAATACGGTCAACAAAGAATGAGCGGTCAGCACCTGCACCAGGTACTTCTTCACCGTTAATAAGTACCTTTGTGTAAGCTGGGCTTAAGCCACGCATACGCGCGCCATCAGACTCTAAAACATCCGATAAAAACGTCACACTCGGTACACGTTTTAATGCATCACCGGCAGTCAGCGGTTCAAAACGTTGAAAGTATTCTTGTGAGTATTCAAGCGTCGGTGCTAGCTCTTGTGAGCGGTTGCGATAACCAATTTCACCGTATACAACAAGCTCTTCAGAGACTTTTACTTTTTTCTCATCGCTGCTTTGTTCGTCTTGTGCGTAAGCGGCAAATTGGCATAAGGCGAGGGCGCTTACTAACGCCTTCGTTTTAAATTGTTTCATGGGTTTGCTCCTGGTTGTCCTTGGTTTGATGAGCAAAGTACGCAGCTTAAATGACGCAAATGTGACAGAAAATCGCTAACAGCCAGTAAAAACAAGTGATTAGAGGGATTTAAAAGTACTTTTGAGCTGCAATAACCCCATCTTTTTAAGGCAATTACAGTACTTAAAGGGTTTAACAAGGTTTGACTGTCGTTTTGCTGTCACATCATTGAGCTAATATGACCCTGCTGCTTTAAACGCTAACGAGTTAGCATGGCAGCGTGAATTATTGTTAGGTACTGAGAATGCGATATAACCCTTTTACTCATCATCGATTTTTAACCAATGCAGTTATTGCTCTGTTTGTAATTGCGTTTTTGCTAAGCGCACAAGCAGGAGAATTAAAGCCTCTTGCTGATATCGCGTGGTTAGATATTTTAGGTGAGGGTGGCATTGTGCTAATGACCCTTACTTGGATAGCTGCGCTGCTTATTTCGAGGCCGCCCGGCAAAGTCACCAGCTTTTTAGTGCTAGGGCTTGGGCTTTTTATGTTTTCAGCTTCCCTTGATTTATTTGATGAGTGGTTACATCAACCCACCAACACATGGCTTACTTGGATTGAATCATTGCCTGCGCCGATAGGTATGATTTTTACAAGCCTTGGGCTTTATCAGTGGCATCAAGAGCAATACGTACTGAATAGGCAGTTAAAGCGCCGTGAAGCACAGCATCGTGAGCATGAGTTAGTGTGCTCAATAACAGGGCTGTATAAGGCTGATTATTTACAAGCAGTGCTAAAAGAGCAGTTAAGTGAGCCACAGCCTCTGCAACTGGCCGCCATTGATATTCGAGGTTTTGCTGATTTTAACGCTGAATTTGGTTTTATCGAAGGCGACCGCTTACTGGGTGAAGTTAGCGAGCTTTTATTGATGAATTGCCGCCTTAGCGATGTGGTGTGTCGCTATGCAGGAGACTGCTTTATGGTGCTAATGCCAAATACCAGCGCAGTACAAGCAAAAGAGCTGGTGGCGCAAATTACCTCGGCGCTGAGCCATTGTGCATTTAAGGTCGAAGGTGCAAAACACGCAAAGTTTCAAGATGTAACAGCGGCCTTAGTAGGCAGTATACAAGGCGATACACCACAAAGTTTAAGCTCGCGTTTACACGCTAAGTTACAACAACAAAAACAACAAAGAGTCAGCCATTGTGAAGCCGTATCTTAATCAAGATGACAAATACCTCACCGCACAGGGCCTGATCACCACGCTGGTGGAGCTGGCCTTAAGTCGCGGCATTGCACTGCATAAGTTACTCAGAGGCACTGGGGTGTTTGAGCAAGACTTAATGAGTGTGCAGCATCAGTTTAGTATTTCACAGCAAGTGCGTTTATTGACGCAGTTTAAGCAGTTGATGAAATCTGCCGACAGCGGTTTTTTATTAGGCAGTCAACTGGCAAACGATACCTCTGTTGCCGCCCAAGGCGTGTTACATGCAGCGCACATCGGCCAAGCTTTAAAGCAGTTACACAATTTGCGCATGCAACTGGCACCTTTGTTATTTAGTTACAGTTATGTGCATAACGAGCAGTATTACATTGTGCTGCAAAATGCTGTGGGCTTGGATGATGAAATAAGCCAGTACGTAATGGAAATTTACAGCGCCGCGTTTTACCAAGTTCTAAAAAAGGTGGCGGGTGAGCGAGTCCCTTGTCAGTTTGAGTTTGCCTATAAACGCGCCAGACATAGCCAAGAATACGAGCAGTATTTGGGCCTTAAAGTCGCTTTTGAAAAGCCTATAACCCGTTGGGTATTGAATAAAAACGCGCTTAGGCTCACTAACCCCGCGTTTAGTAGTTTTAGGTTCTCACAAATTAACTCGCAACTAGCGGCATTAAATTCTGCAAATAGCACTTTTGTGGAAGCCGTAAGCCGATTAATTTATCAAACTCCGGCGTTAAATTTAGATCAAGTAGCCAGCCAATTTGCCATGAGCCCTGCAACCTTCAAGCGTAAATTAAAAGCTCATGGCGTACGTTTTTCTACCTTGTATGATGAGCAAAGTAAGCGCAAAGCGATTTACCTGCTTGCCATACGGGAACAATGCAATGAGCAAGTTGCCATGCGCTTATCATTTTATGATATTGCTAATTTCAGACGAGCATTTAAACGCTGGACCGGGCTTACGCCAAGTCAATTGAAGGGGTAAGAAAGCCCGCTCTTATCGCTAAGAGCGAGCGTGCAGTTAAAGGGTTTCTAAAAATGCGATGAGTGCATTTTTTTCATCCTTACTGAGCTCTAACTTATGCAGTAACTCAGTTGTCTGTGGGTAGTTTGGATCATCTTTAAATTTTTTTCTCGGTTTTGGCCTTGCTCCACCTGCGTTGTAGAAGTTGACTATCCCTAGCAAACTTTGAAAGCCACCATGGTGCATCCAAGGCGTACTTTGTTGTAACGCTAAAAGAGAAGGGGTTCTAAACTTGCCAATATCAGCGGAGTCTTGGGTGACATCAAAACGGCCTAAATCTTGAAGTTTTCTACCATAAAAATGTAGCCCCGTAACATGGAATTCATTGTCGCTGAGTAAAGCACCTTCATGACAAGTCATACACCTCGCCTTGGTTCTAAATAAATGTAAGCCTTCAAGTTGTTGTTCGTCTAAAAGTGCAACAGCTTCACTAGGATTCGTTTGCGCTTTATCGATAAAACGCGTGAATAATGACTCAGGTACATCAAAGGTGCGCTCAAAAGCAACAAGCGATAGAGCTAATAGCTCTTTATTAAGCGCTTCTTTGCCAAAGGCATTGAGTATTGGTTTTTTATAGTCCTCAGCCCTGTTTATTTTATTAAGCACTAGCTCAACCGAACTGCCCATTTCTATTGGGTTTTCAATTGGCATTAATGCTTGCTGAGCTGCAGTTTTAGCTCTGCCATCCCAAAAGAAGCTTTGCCAATGATCAATACCAATAATGGCTTGGGTGTTTCGTGTGCCGACTTGACCGTCAATGCCGACAGCTAACTTTCGTCTGTCTGAAAACGCCAATCGAGACTCATGACAACTTGCACAGCTTACCGTGTTATCTCTTGAAAAGCGGGTATCGTTAAATAGTTTTTCACCTAACGCAATGATCTCATCACTTTGCTTAATCGGCTTGGCTTTTAAAGGTTTGAGCGGTGCAGCTGGCACATCTTTACTACTAATAATCGCTGGCCACTCATGCTGGGGCTTTGCGTATAATTCTCGTAATGACTGCTCTTGCGCAATGGCGCTCGTTGTAAAAATGCTGCACGTAAAGAGAAATAACCATTTATTCATAGTTATAAGACACCCCTAACCAAAACATTCTACCTGGTTCAATACCTGAGTTTCCTTCTGTAATGGCATGGCTACGTGCATTGAATAAGTTGCTGATATCAAGGCGAACTTCAACAGATTGAGATTGACTTATTTGATAATCCCAACGGCTACTTAAGGCAAACATAATGCGAGAGTCAAAGGTATGTGCTTCGTACTTTGGCACAAATATTTCAACTGCTTCACACGTAGTACACTCACTACCAATACCAATTCGTTGATCGCTACTAGACTTAATAGCGGTTGTGTAACTGCCGCTGTAGGTTGCTGTTAAACCAGTTGAAAAAGTATCAGTCCAATCTGTATTCCAACCAAAGTTAGCAGTTACTGGGCGACCAAAATTCGCTTTTAGGGTATCTAACTCAGATAAGCTCATGAGCTCACCCTCATAGTAAACCAGTGACTCAATAGGGGTGTTGTCGGGTGTTGCAGTGTAGTCACTATTGCTTTCACTATTTTGGCTATAAGATGCATTGGCCCATATTGAATGGTCGCCAAATTTTGCATCCCAAGACAGTGAGTAACGTTCGCTTTCACCAGTACCATTATTATAAATAGTAATATATTGATAACCATCGTTTTTTAGGTTGGTTTCTTCATTTCTAGATAGCTGGTCTTTTTTGTCGCGATGTACGTATTTCACTGCAAAGTTACCGAAACTCTCGGTAGCATGGCGAAGACCTAGCGCAATTTCATCATCGTAAGGGCTTTTCACATCGTCAAAAATATAACGAAAGTTACCTGTGTAAGAAGAAGGAAGCCAAGCTTGTAAGTAACCACTTTGAATAGGACGGTACTCACGATAAGCGAACTTTTGTTGCTCTTTAATTTTATAACCGAGTAGGCCTGCATCGTAATAACGATTTAAACCAGCAGTCAGTAGTGTATTGCCATCGTTAAATACGTCATAACCCATTGATAAGCGTGGCGCGATATTGTGATTTTTGAAAAAATCATCGTAGTCGTATCTAACACCTAAATGAAAATCAAACTGCTTCCAGGTGATCACATCGGTAGCATACAGTGCTGCTTTATTTAAGCTTACATCAATATTTTCACTTGGTGTGACAAGACGAGAGTTAAAATACTGGGCAGTTGTCGCTACATTATTCGAGTAGGCAAGTAAGTGCTCTGGATTATTAAAATCGATACTGCCACCTAATTGTTCGGCAAGGGTATCTAAATCGACATAAAAGCTTTGCTCAACACAATCAAGGGTATAGCCACTACAATTAAGTTGTTCGTTGGTTGATGAGTATTGAATTGGCGAGTCATACTTATAATAGTTTTGTTGGCGAGTACGCTCATAGTTTTGATGGTTGAGTTCAGCGCCAACGCGAATTGCGTGTTCAGTATTACCCCACTTTTTACGCTCAAGTGTTAAGGTATTTCGCCAATTAAAGCTGGTTTGCGTATTATCAAGATTGCCATAGCCGCCGTACTCTGAAACAGGAGTTGAGTCGGCGCTTTGATCTGCTAATTGACCCCACTCTTTACCTTTTGCTTGAAGCCAAGTATAAAAATGCGCAGGCCCTGTACGGTTGTTATCACTTTGACTCATATTAAATTTGCTGCTGAAGTGACCAAAGCGAGTTTCTTCAGCTAAATTTGCAGTAAAACCAAAACTTCCCCCTTCAACTTGATAGTCACTATTGAGAACGTCTTTCAAGTACGAGTCTGAAGTATAAGGGGCATACATAACGCTTAAATCAAGTGAATCAACCCAGCCATCGCGATAGCTGTATTTCAGTAGGGCGTTGATGTTTTCTCTACTTTCTACCTTCTGTGCTGAGAGTGAAATATCCGAAATATCACTTTTTAAATAGCTTACGCTCATTAGTAAAGCATGCTGTTCATTTAATTTTTTTTGGATTGAAAAATCGATATTAGTTTTTTCATAGATTGGTGGCTCAAGGTCGTCTTTGCCCTCTGCGGTGTCATCAGGCTCATCGTTATCGATTATATGGTACTCCCCCCAATCACTGCGATTACCACGGATACCAAAGCTCACACGAGTATCTGTAGAAAAAGGTGAAATTGTTTCGGCATCGACAACGCCACCAGAAAAGTCACCAAAGTCTGCTGGAATGTTATGGTCGTAAACAGTAATCGACTCAACAATTTGACTGTTAATATTCATGCTCTGCACACCGCCTGACACCTCATTTTCAGAGGCTCCAATACGGCTCGCACTGGCAGGATCAAGACGATTGTTATAATTCATACCATCAATCATAAAGCCTGTTTGCCAAGGCTTTGCACCCGAGATACTTATTTCAGGGGCGCTAATTTCAGCAAGGTTATCAATTGAGTAGTAGTCTTCACTTAATTGCACGCCCGGTAGTAAGGCAATCAATTCGTTGATATCACCATTACCTTTAGGGGTTGCTTCGATAAAGTTTCTATCTAAATAGGCACGACCTATCACCTCAGGTACTTCAATTCCGATGTATTGCCCTTTAACAGTAATGCGCTCTATCTCTTTGCATTGCTTATTGTTCTTATCGTTACATTGAGAATCTGTTGTTTGTTGCTTTACTTCATTAGCGTGTATAGGGGCATTAAGTAAAAGCATCAAACACGCTGATAAGTAGCGCATTTGCATGGTAAAACTCCTGAAATAGTACCAATTAGATTAAAGAGAAGGCCGCTTAAGAGCTGGCAATAGTTAATTACCTTTATTAAATAGCTTAATTTGTTGCATATTTTGCACAAAGGTAAGAGCGGGTGATTGTATCAATTAAAAACGCGAATAGAAATAGATCTCAATTGCATTTGTTGGGTTTTTAACTTTTTAAGGAATATTAAATTCCCATAGTTGAGTATATTTTGAATTTGCTGGGGTTTAACATGGCGGGCGAGGCAGAGCTGCCTCGCCGTATTATGGATGTATTATTCTCCTAAAGGAGTCACATCGATACTGTCTTCAATACCATCATTGTCAGCATCGTTATCTGCAATTAAACCTGAGTCGGCAATTGCTTGCTCTGATGCGCCTGATAAGAAGAAGTTGGGTTTACCATCGTGGTCCGTATCGATACTCGCAATCGAAGATGTAGGGAAGTCATTTTTAGTTGCTCGAATTGCAGCAAAATTTGCATAAAGCGCTAATTTATCGGCTTCACCAAGTACAGATTGATTAATTAGCTCAGTAACTGCTGCATCGTCTTCAAGTCTTGCAAATAGAGTGACTAGCATAGCAGTGTTATCTATGACTAATTTTTCAGATTGCTTCATTAATGCCTGATTTGCATCATTAGCTAAATCATGAAGTGCAGCTATAACTTCATTATAAATTGACAAATATTGAGAGTTGGACGTTTGGTATTTTTTCAAAGATGTAACAAACGAATCTTGATAATAAACTCCTGTAGTTATTGGGGCATCACTTATTGAGGCTATTGCCGCCTTTTCTACTAAATCTATGTAATCTTCAAATTCTAAAGATGTTTTGAGATTTGAGATAATAAAATATGTTTGTAGTAGTTGTTGCTTAGCTACCTCTACTTCGCCTGCTTTAACTAAGTAACCAGTGATCGCTAAGTATGCTTTAACTTTTTCACTATCATCAGAGAGTAATGCAATATGTTGATTAATTATCTCTAATGCAGCTGTTAGCTCAGAGTTATCATTAATAAAGTCGTATATATTAATTAAATTACGATAAGCCTCCAGTGCCATTTTCGTGGTGAATAGCTCTGAGTTCGGAGATAAATAAGTCGCTAGCATAGTTTTACATCTGCTTGCATAACTTTTAGCATGATCTAAGCCACCTAAAGAGATAGCTTTTTGTACTATCCCTGCACATCCATAAGTGCCTGTAATATATCTTGCATATTTTTGCTCTGTAATGAAAGCTTCAGAAAATAAGATGTCTGCAGCATAGTCTAGAACCTGCAACGCGAGTTCGTTTTCTCCTCTAGCTTCAAGTACAAGTACAGCGCCATCTTGGTTAGATTCCCAGGTTAAAGCTTTGTAAAAGCTGGTTATATTAACTTTGCTATCTTCTGTAAAATAAGTCTTTGCGTATGATACTGCATCGTCAATTTCCTGACCTGCAATGAGGTTTTTAGCAATGTCTTGTCCCATACTGTACTCAAGTGCGTCACTTATATTTGCTTCTTTTGTCATTAATTTCAAAGCAGGGTTTTCGTCGAGAGGTATGTTGTAAAGGCCGTGAATGAGTCCTGTAAGGCTTTCTAAGGGAAATTGATATTGATGTTTGGTTGCTTCATAGTAGGGACTGGCTTGGTACACATAGTTACTATCTAAGCCTGTAATACCATATAGTGATAAAGCTAAATTAACATACTTTTTGGCAAGCTCTGTTTCGTTTAGACGCAATAAAGCTTCAGCTGCCCTTAAGACGTATAGTGCTTTAATTCGATCACTAGGTAAGCCTTTAAAGTCACCACTTTTTTCGATGAAGTAACCTGTTTGCTCAGCTAGTTCACCCATAGCAATAACGCTCTCAATTGCTTGCTGTCTTTTTTCTTCTGTTCTATCAGAGTAGTAGTCTTCTCTTAATGAGTTAGATGTTTTGTAAAAAGAAGCTAAATATTTTGCGTATGCGACTGTGTATTCATCGCTTTTTATTTCGTTTGCAAAAGTAGTGAGGGTATTGAGTAATTCCTTTGCTAAATTTGTTTGACCTGCACGATTATATAGTTTGATGACATTCTGATAAAAATCAGGATCGTCTGAACTGATATTATTTAGCCCTTTTTCTGCAAGGTACTGGTTGTAGGCTATGACAGATTTAGCACGAAACTCGGCTGCTATGTCATACTCCCCAAAGGAGTCATATTGTGAAGATGTGCTTCTGTAAGCTCTGGCTTTTTCATCTAAGCTGGTAATAGCATTAAAGTGTTGATTTGATTTTTCTTCGAAACCAGCAACAACATAGCCAAGACCTAAGCTTGCATTAATTGTATTCAAATACACATCGTCATTGATATTTTCACTAATCGCTTCAGCTTGTTTTAAATGAGACTTATCTGAGCTGTAGTAGTAATTGAGCTTATCTTCGTTCGTAACATACGAAGGTTTTAATTCAATGGTTGCGCTGATAGGCGAGCTAATATTGCCATCGGTAAATTCAATAACAAAACTATCGTTAATTTCTGACAGCGTTTCTGCGGTAAATGTAAATGCCCCTGTTTGTTCATCTAGAGTAAGGGTACCGTTGGTAGGAGGCGTTACTAAAGAAACAGTTACAGTGTCACCGTCGGCATCATTAAAAGTTAATGAACCTTCAGTTGTTGTTGAGGTGGTTACAGTGATTGACTGGCTCGTAAGCGTTGGTGCATCGTTAACGTTGTTAACCGTAAAAGTAAGTACTGCATCAGTACTTAAGCTGCCGTCAGTGGCGGTAACGGTTACTGTGTCTTGGCCTGCAAAATTTTCTTTTGGGGTATAGGTAAATGTACCATCAGCATTTAAAGCAAATAGTCCGTTACTTGCTGCAGAGCCTAGGGTATAGCTAACAGCGTCATCATCTGCTGCCACAACTTGGCCCGTAATAGATGTGTCTTCATCTAATGTGAATGTTAAGTTGCTGGTGAACTCAGGTGCATCGTTACTATCTGAACCACCGCATCCAGTGAGAGCAAATGCAATCACAAGCGGTAAATACTTTATTCTGTTTTTCATGCTGATACCCGTATTTATTATTGAGAAAGTTAAGGAGTGTTGAGATGTTATCATTGTAATGCGAATGATAATAGATCTTAATTGTGTTTAGGTGTGCTTTTTTATGCAATTGTGACTCTTTAGCTTGAAACAGTGATTTAAAAACGATGTTTTACAGCTGGGGATAATTGTTTGGTTGCAAAAAAATATACCTTTTCAGAGCAGTTATTTTTCCCGAGCTGCGTTAGACTACTGTTATTGATGTAATTAACCGAGGTCTCAAATGATTGAGTATCCTGTTGACCAACTTCCCCAGTTAATTGATGACTTGCTTCAGTGTGACACTACAACACGTAAAAATAAGTTACTTGCTGATGCTAAAGAAAAGCTTTCTACTGAGCATTTATCGTTATTGTTTGAAGCATTACCTAAAGAACAACGTTTAGAAATTTGGCAATTACTTGATGAAGATACCCAGCATGAAATCTTCATTAACCTAGGTGGCGATAGCTGTCGTTGGTTATTGCAAAGTCTAGATGAAACCGAAGGCTTTAAGCTACTTGACGAAGTAAGCGTAGAAGAGTTACTTGAACTTGAAGAAATTATTCCTGAGCGCTTTGTTGATTATGCACGCAGACAACTCGATGAAGTTCAAACAAAGCAGTACGACCTTGCACAGCAATATAATCCAGAGCAGTTAGGTCACTGGCTCGATTTTGATGCGCTAAAAGTGTCAGAAAAACTCACCGTGGCAGGCGCGCGTAAAATTTTTCAAAAAGGCTTACCGCAATATACCGAGGTGATTTATTTAGTCAGTCGTAAGGGCACTCTCATTGGTGAAGTGGCAATTAATTCGTTATTTAAAGCCAATGATAACGACAGCCTGCTGGATTACGCGAACCTTGATGTGTCGGCTTTACACGCTGATGACGACTTATATGAAGCGGCCGAAGTGGTTATTCACAGTGAGAAAATGGCGATGCCTGTTGTGAATGCCGACAACAAACTATTAGGCCGATTGTCAGTGTCATCAGCTTATGAATTGCGTCAAGAAGTCACCGACGAAGCCGCTGCAAAAGCCGGTGGTCTTCGTGAAGACGAGGATCTGTTCTCGAGCGTGACCAAATCGGCAAAAAACCGCGGTATTTGGCTTGGTATTAATCTAGCAACGGCGTTTTTGGCCTCTTGGTTTATCGGTTTGTTTGGTGCAACTATCGAGCAAGTGGTTGCACTAGCGGTACTTATGCCGGTTGTCGCTTCTATGGGCGGTATTGCAGGTAGTCAGACGTTAACGGTAATTGTGCGCGGTTTAGCGCTTGGTCAGGTTACCGACTCCAACCGTAGAGCACTGCTGAAAAAAGAGCTAAGAGTAGGGGCGTTAAATGGCTGTGTTTGGGCCTTTGTGATTGGTGTGCTTACTTATTTTTGGTTCAACGATGGCATGTTAAGTTTAACCATCACTATCGCTATTTTACTTAACTTGGTTGCTGCTTCATTATCAGGGGTAGTGATCCCATCGATTTTAGATAAGCTTAAAATCGATCCAGCCCTTTCAGGTTCTGTGATTCTTACCACAGTCACCGACATTGTGGGTTTTGTCACCTTTCTTGGTTTAGGTAGTTTGTTGCTACTCTAAATAATTTTAAAGCAGGTTAACTCGGTGAATAGCCTGCTTTTTTTTAGTCATGCAATTTCAAACTTATTAAGTGTATAAAAATGCTTAAATTCACTGTGTGAAGAATCTAAATTATTAATATTAACTATAAGTTTAACTAAAAAGTGCTGTAATATAGCAGGATATTTTGTTATTTTTCTGTGTGTATTGTCACTTAGAAGTTAGTAGATGAAGAAAAGTTTAACCTTTTTGTTATTTAGTTTCTGCAGCTTTAATGCTTTAGCATCAGAGAACTTTAGTGACCATGAGATATTCTGTAGCCAACAACCTCAGGCTCTATGCTTAGATTATATTAATCAACAGCTAGCGGTAGCAGAGCCTGGTTCGGCACGCTGGTATGAAATTAAGTCGTATCAGTTTGATTACTTTTACGACAAAATGGAATATCTCGCCCTTAAAGATAGCACCGAGCCATTTATAAATGGCAAAGACCTTCCGGTTGTTTTTCAAGTTCAAGTTTATTTTTATTACGCAAAGTCGATGCAATATTTCGGCAATCATGAACAAGGCCGCAAATTCGCGACTTTGGCATTTGAAAACCTACAGGCTATTTTCGATTCATTCGGTAACCCAATGCGCATGGTTGAATTGGCCAATTTGCAATACGTGTTTGGCAACAAAGAAACAGCATTGCACATATTAGATAGGGCTGAACGTCGCTTTGGAAAGAGCAAAGATCCTATTTTTCATTTTGAACTTGCTTCAAATAAAGCCAATGTTTTCCATTCACTGGGTGATGTAGATGGAGCACTCGCAAGTCGTCGGGTTGCTGTAGATTGGATTTTAAAAACAAACCATAAACGTAAAATCTCAGTAGCGTTAGGCAATTTAGCGAGAACGTATCAAATACTTGCTCAGTACGACGAAGCAGATAAATTGTATGTTCAATCACTTAAGTATATTGATGTAGAGTCTGATCGTTTTGTTCTTGCTATTTATAAGCTACGCTTGGCTGAAATCAATTGGCAGGCAGGCAAGCCAGAACAAGCTTTAAAGTGGTTTAAGCAAGTGCATAAAGGTGACATTCGTAAAACACACGCGAAGCTTTATGCACAGCTAGAAAACGTACTTTAAATATTGTAAAAACAGCCCGGTTTTTCGTCTTCACCCGGCGCTAAAATTTGTAGGTGAGTTGACTCGCCTTGTTCCATCAACGGTTTCATTGTCTTATCAAATTGTTTAGCGGCATGTTCAATTAATTTTGCTTGCTGTTCTAACGCTTTAAAATCGGCATCATGAGCAGCCATAAGTTTATTGAGTTCTTTAGCCAGTTTATCTTGCTCTTTTAATAAGCTTTTATTAATTCGTAGGTGGTTCTCGTCTTCAATAACTGCTTCTTCGGTGATCGCTTCTATTTGCTCAGAATAGTCAGTAACTTGTTGTTCTATGTCACTAATTGGTTGTTCTAGCGCTTCTAGTTTTACTTGTTCACGTTCAAGCTCTAGGTACGCTGCAATTTGTTCGTTATTTAGGGTACTTTCGCTTACCTTTTTACAGTCTTTAAAAGTAATAACGCGATAATCGCCCTGAGAAACTGCATTATCTGCGTTTGCTAAACTGATGCATGCAGCACTTGCAGTGATGAGGAGTGCTCTTGTGGTAAAATTTCGTAAATTCATGATGCTGTCTTTCCTAATAGGTAATGTTAATTAGTTAGTCGCAGCAAGTGGGAATAAAGTTTATGGCATAGGCGCTTTTTTAAATATTATTTAAAAAAGCGCCTAATTTTAAAAAGTTAGCTGTGTGCTAGCCGAAACCAGCGCACATTAATTTAGAAGCTATAAGTGATGTTACCGTAAATAAAACGGCCATCTAAGCTGTATGGCGCAAAGCCACTATAAGGGAATATGTGGTTAAAATCGCTATAACCAATATTGCTTACAGTATCTTGAGGGTACTGATCGAATAGGTTATTGGCACCTAATGCAAACTTCCACTGCTCATCAGGGCGATAAGCCACTTCTAAGTCAGCAATCCATTTTGCATCAAGTACTTCATCGTTTTCAGCACTATTTGAGGTATCAATAACTTCACCATAACGAGTTGCTCGTAATGTGGTTTGGAAGTTTTCATAATCCCACGTTGCAGACAGGTTCCATTTATCCGCTGGTGTACCTTTTTCAAAACGAGTTACTTCTCGACGAGAAAAATACTCGTAGCTGTCACCTAACGCCTCTAATTCCGGTGGATTTTCTTTAACGTGTGTTACTTCAGTGTCGTTAAAGTTAACCGCAGCACTTAAGCGTAAATCACCATAGCTTTCTAAACCTAATGAGTAAGTAGCAACAATATCAACACCTTGTGTACGTGAATCAATGGCATTAGTGAAGTAGCGAACGCGTTGTGTATTAACTTCGCCAGCTTCGGCTAAAATCGCTTCAACTTCTGGGCCGCTTAAGTTTTCAGATAATACGATACGGTCATCAATTTCAATGCGATACGCATCAAGCGTTAAGCTAAAACCGCCTTGAGTAAAGATGAAACCTGCCGTCATATTAACTGACTCTTCAGCATCTAAATCACGAGCCCCTAGTGCTTGCGCTGCAGGTTCATCTACAGGGAATAAACCTACTTCACTTGGCACACCATTCTCAAATAAAGTACTTACCGACTTATATGAAGTTTGGGCAAGTGATGGCGCTCTAAAACCTGTGCTAATTGCACCACGTAACGACAGTGACTCATTAATGCTGTAACGCGAAGCTAGTTTAGAGGTAAAGGTGCTACCAAAATCGCTGTAATCTTCAAAACGACCTGCTAAAACAAGGTTCCAATCTGTTGTTAGATAAGTATCAAACTCAGCAAATATTGCAATGTTATGGCGGCTTTTATCAGTTGCACTTTCAGGTGAGAAACCCGGTAATACTTGTGCGCCACCGGCAGCAACAGGGTTACCTTCGTCATCTAATACGGTTAGGTAAGAGGCCGTTTCCCCCGCTTTGATTTGATAGTTTTCGTGGCGGTATTCAGCACCAATCGTCACAAACACATCATCAGGTAAACCTAAATCTAGCGTGCTGCTGGCATCCATATTGACTAGGTATTGCTCATATACGAGTGAGCCATCATCAAACTCTGTTGGGCTGCTAACACCCATAGAGGTATTTAAACTGTTGCTTACGCCAATACCAAAGTCATTGCGACCATAATTGCTGCTTACATCCCACGCCCAGTCATTGGTTTCGCCATTAAGGCCAATTGCAAATGAGTAGTCATCTACATCAGTATCTATTTGCGGTAAGAAGCCGTCAGGATACACTTCAGTTAAGTTACGAGAGTCTTTGGCACGACGATAAAAGCCACCCGAGTTACCTTCACGGTTTGAGTAACTTGCAAAAGAGTAAAGTGATAACGAGTTATCAAACTCATAACCTAGGTTATAAAAAAGCGCGAAATCTTCAATGCTTGCTTTACCAAAACGGTGGTTATAGCGGTCAAAGTCGAATTCACGAGGGTCTAAATTGCCATTTGCGTCACGGCTGTACTGTTCGCGTTGGTCAAAACCAGAGCGATTCGTTGGCTCGTTATTTCGTGACTCAATAGACAGGTTAATAAAGCCATTATCACCCAGCGCAAAACCCGCGTTAGCGCTTGCTGTGCGTGAAATACCATCATTTACTTCACGGTCGCCACCAGTCTCAAAACTTAGGTTGCCTTCGCTATCAGTTGTGGTGTTTAGTAGCTGAGGAGACCCTGCCATTTGTGTATCGTATTCACCATATGTGAAGCTCACGCTGCCGCCTTCATCGGCGTCTTTTAATACAATATTGATCACACCAGCAATCGCGTCAGAGCCGTATTGAGCAGCAGCACCATCACGAAGTACTTCTACGCGTTTAATTGCTGAAGTAGGAATATTATTTAAATCAACAGCTGTTGAACCACGGCCTACTGTACCGTTTAAATTTAATAGTGCACCCGCATGGCGGCGTTTACCATTGATAAGTACTAATGTGTGGTCAGGAGCAAGGCCACGTAAAACAGCCGGTTTTGCATGGTCAGTTCCATCAGCAATGGTGGCACTAGGGTAGTTAAAGCTAGGTAACTGAGAGGCAAGTACTTGGCTCATATCAAGTTGGCCAGTGCTTGTTAGATCGCGACTTGTTAATAAATCGACAGGTACAGTACTTTCAGAAATACTACGAAGGCTTCGGCGAGTACCTGTTACAGAAATAACTTCAACATCTTGAGCAGTGTTTTCTGTTGTTTGCTCAGCAGCGATTGCAGTCACTGATGTAGCTAGCGTACTTGCAATAGCGAGTTGCAAAGGTACTTTTTTAAAAAGTGTCATTGTTGGATCCCTTGTGACGTTGATTTCACGTTGCAGTTTATCAATAAAAAAGGAACAAACAAATAACATAAAAGTATACTATATGATTATCTAAACAAGCTATTTAGCTCATAGTTCTACACTAAAATAACCTTTTATGCGCTTATGCTTATTTTATTTCTGCCCTCTGTTTTTGCTCGGTATAAAGCAGTATCTGCAGCACAAATTAGTGCCTCAGAAGTACGGTATTGATTATTAAACTCGCAAGCAATTCCTTGACTTACACTTATTCTAAAGTCACTCGGTAAGCCAATTTCAGTAAATGACATATTGTTTATTTTTATTTGAATATGCTTTGCAATAACTGCTGCCGTATCTTTTTGACACCTTGGTAATATAACCGCAAATTCTTCACCACCATAACGGGCTGCCAAACAGTCATGAGAGGGGAGTGATTCTGCAATTATACTCGCTACTTTTTGTAAGCACTTATCGCCTTTAACATGACCAAATCGGTCATTAAATAATTTAAAATAATCAATGTCGATTAATATAGTGCTAATAGCTTGGTTGGTTTGTACGCTTTCTTGCCAATGCTCTTTTAATGATTCCTCAAGGGTTAATCTATTTGCAAGGCCGGTTAAATGGTCAGTGGTGGCCTGTTTAACTAAGCGATTATATTGCTCTTTGTGCGATGATAAATCATGTAATACACAAATAAATAAATTATCTGCAACGGCAATGTTTTTTGGCAAGCTTGAAATACATAAATCCGCTTCAAGGGTTTTACTATCGGCGCGGTTTATTTTAACTTCGTTTGGACCAAGGCTTATCGGCGAGTCTTTATGATCTAACCAACTGAGTAGGGTATACATGTATTTATCACGGTCGGTGTCGTGTAGGTAATGTAACAGGTTTTGACCGATTAAGGCTTCTTGGTTGTCACCTAAAAGTTGTGCCGCCATCGGGTTTGCAAATTCAAACGTGCCTTGACCATTAATGATAAACACCCCTTCAGGAATGTTCTGAAACATTTGGGCAATTAGTGCAAGTTGCTCTGAATTGATAGACTGCGCAAGTGCGTTTTTAGCTTCTGATTGAGCAGTGCTTGGTTGTTCATTTTTGTTGTTAGTAGACACGTTCGTTTCCTTTTTGCCGATGCAAACGATTTTGGTGTCTATAAAGTTACTTAAAAAAGTGCAAATTAACCTTCCGGTAATCTTCTGGTTTTAATTGTTTGTTTTTAAATGTAAAAAAGCTCCTTGAAAGGAGCTTTTTACGAGAGGTTTTTAGTTTTAGTCTTCATTTTTTACTTGCGGATCGGCACTTTCATAGCTTGTGCCATTGCACTCTACGATGAAAATCATACACGCAGTACCGCTATTATCATCTGTATCGGCAATCTCAATTGTTTGACCATCATTAGTGACTTTAAAGCTAAAGTCTTGCTCGCAATCACCTTCAAGGTTTGCAAATTTAGCACCTGTAAATTGAAAGCCAGCATCAACAGTTGCGTCATCAAGTGTATAAATACCGAGGCTGTTTCTTTCATTGACAGTACCGCCACCAGAAACTTGCTGACCGTCTTGGAAGTATGTAAATACAGCTTCATTTTTAGTGTTAAGTGTAACATTTACTGTAAAGTTGTAAGTTTGACTTTCGCTCATTGTTATTACCTTCTAGTTGTTTTTTATAAATCAAAGTTAGTAATACCTAACTCTATTAGTTTACTTTTAATTGTGTTGACTTCACTTTCTTTATTCAAACATGTGTAAGCTTGTATAAGGGGGTGAGTTATTCTTATGCTTTTACTGCGGTAGTGGTTTTCATTTATTGAATTAATGATATCTCGGCAAATAGAACTTTTAACTAGTTTATCTTTTGATAATTTCGCTTTTATTAAACCGACTTTTATAAAGTCAATGTTACTTTCTATTTTTTCTTTATTACTTTCTCTTTCCTTATAGTCAGTATTATTCTCAAGTTTTAGTAAGAGATTCTCAGCTTGGGAGAAGTTTTTTATGTTTATTAAGTAATTTATGATATTTAATTGAATTTCAATAATTTGAGATTTTTCAAAGCCATTGCTATCAGTGTAGCTAACTATTTCATCGATATTTGTTTTACTTTCTTTGGATAGCATTAATTGAAATGAAAGAGCCCTGTAATATTTGCGTTTGAAATTTTCATTTTCAGGATCTTGTAAACGTGCTTTGTTTATTGCAAACAATGCTTTTTCTACTTTTCTATAAGCATCTTGTTTATCTGGAAAGTAACTTAAAAGGTAGCTTTGTTGCATATAAATATTAAAAATGTCGCTAAGAAGACTGGCATCATCAGGTCTTATTTTTAGGACAGAATCTAATTGATTAATAGCCTGCTCAAGCATGGTCAATGCTTCGCTTAAATTTCCTAGCCTTTCTTCTGTGCTTGCAATCCAGCTAATGGTGTCTGTTTTATCGCGTAATAAATTTTTGTTATTAGGTTTAAGCTCAAGGGCTTGGTTTTTAAGTTTTAAAGACTCAGTAAAGCTTTGTTTTGCAAGTGTGTAATTAAACTGTTTTAAATACAGTGAGCCAAGTGAATTGTGTGAGTAAGATAGCTCCATAATTGAATTAAAGTCATTAGGGGCAAGCTGATACATCTTTTCACTGTAAGCCAAGTAACGTTTAAACATTGGCTCAGTCGCTAAGTAATTACTTTGCTCATAAGTTAAATTACCAAGCCAGAAGGCATTGGCCCCTGCGAGCATTAGTAAATCAAGGTTGTTGGGTTGAAGTTTTAGTAAAGACTCTAGTCGTGTTCGCGCATTTTCAAAGGCGGTGAAGGCTTCGTCGGTTTTGCCGCGAGAGTAAGCGACTTCACCCATGGCCTCTAAGGTTTGAGCGTATTGAAAACGGTTATTAAACTCGGCTTGTTTATCGCTAAAGTCAAACAACGAGGCTGCTTCTTCGTCTTGATTGGTAAAATACTCAAGGGCTTTGTTGCTAATACCATCCAGTAAATCCATGCGCTTAACGCTTCTGAGTTTATCGGCAAATTCACCGACCATAAAACCCAATAAACTCTCCGCTTCTTGGCGTTTTTGTTTTGCTATTTGCTCGGCGTGATAGCTGCGCACGCTCATAAATGTGGCAATAAAGGTTAAGCACACAAGTGCAGCCGCCGTTATTTGTAACACGCGTTTTTTACGTTTGGCTTTATTGTTAGAAGCTTTAATTAACGCTTGTTCGTCACTCGATAAGCTAAACATAGGGTTTTTAACTAGGGTTTGTGCTTCTTGCAGCGGTTTGCCTTGCGCTAATAAAAAGTCGCTGTGTTTATGTTCAAGCAGCCAGCGCTCGGTGGCTAGTTGCACACGACTTTGAATTGCTAAGCTTTGTTGGTGCTCTTGCACCCAATCTATGGCGCGTTGCCAATGGCGTAGCAGGGCTTCGTGGGCAAGGCTAAAGCAGGCTTGCTCATTTTTAAGGTGCGATACAAACAAGCGGCTATCGACCATAGCCTGAACAAGCTTGGTTGCAGCAGGGCAGGTTAATTCGCTCCAACGCGCAGCGCGGCTGGTGAGTGTTTCGCCATCTGGGTTTAAGGTGATCAGTTTAGAAAGTACTGCGGCAAGTTCAGTTTGTTGGTCTTTGGGTAATTGGCAAAATACCTGTTCAGCTTTTTGGCCTATGGCTCCTTCGATGGTGCCAAGCGCTTGGTATTCAGAAAACAATAATTCCTTGTCTGGGCTGCGCTGCAAGTAAAGTTGCTGCAAGGTGTATTGCAGCATTGGCAATGCATCTGGGTTATTGGCAGTATCGTTACAAAGTTGTTCATCAAGCGGTGTGTGGTGCTCTGGGTGATGTTGCCAACTTAAGCCTGCTGCAAGTGCTGGCAAACGGATCATTTGCTTAAGCTCAGAGCGAGTTGGCGCTAATAAATCAAAGTGTGCGCCATTGGCTTTACCCGACATTAAACTTGGTTGACTCACTACTTGCGGGTAAAAGTCATTACGACAGGCACTAAAAATGATCATGCAGCCACTTGTTGCTAAGCGCTCAATAAGTGCTAAAAGCTGGTTGCGCTCGTCATCGCTAAATAGCGGCGATGACAATAGCACTTCGAGCCTGTCGATAAATAAAAATAAATAGGGCGTATTGCGCTCTGTATTTAGCGCTGCAAGTGCTGCTTTACAGCGGGAAATAACCTGTTCTGGGTCTTTTAATAACAATTCAGCCAACGCATCGGCACTTATATCGCTAAGTACAGGTGCGTCGTTTATTTCTAAATCGAGCAAGGTTGAGGCTAAATCAAGCAGTAAGCGCTCTTTGCTGACATCGGCAAAGTCGAGTTGGCAGTAACTGTGTACTCTTATGCCATCGTAGCCATTATTTGACATTAAAGCGGGCAATACACCTGCGTTAACTAACGACGATTTACCCGAACCACTGGCTCCCAAAATTAAGCAAAATGCGCGACCAAATTCTATTTGAGCCGATACCCGCTGTAGCAAAGTGGCAATTTGTTTGTTACGACCAAAAAATACATCGGCTTGCTCTGGTGCAAATGCACTTAAGCCAACAAAGGGCGAGTCACCTTGCCAACTGGTTTGGCTGGCTTTTTGTTCTTCGTTGAGTGGAAAGTTGATTTCGGCAATAACCCGATAACCACGTTTACGAATGGTTTCGATGTAATGCGGATCGCTTGCTTTATCGTCAAAGGCTTTACGTAATTGGGTGATCACTTTATGTAAGGGATTGTCACCGAGCGCTACATTTGGCCAGCAATGGCTGATAATTTCTTCGCTCGTTAGTAACTCACCTTGTTTTTCGCATAGCAGCAGTAATACATCCATCGCCTTGGGTTCAAGATGCTTTGTTTGTTCACCGCGCCTGATTGAATTAGTGGCCGGGGTAACTTGCCATTCGCCAACGAAAAACAGTGCCGTATTCATAGTGTTATCTTCATTGTTATTGTTAGAAACGCAGTCCGATTGGACCGATTTTTTATAAGACTACGCGATACTTTGATTAATACAATATTATGAGATTAACAGCAAGCGCCTTGCCTTTTCTGACATTAAAAAATCATATTGGTGTCATGTATATAAAACTTTTTGTAAAGTTTGTTTGACTTTTTGTGTTGCTAGGTTAATCTTTAGTCAAGTTTACTTTACTTTTAAGGTGAGAATAATGGATCAGACAGGATTAACCTTTAAACAACGTAATAAGCAGAACACGCTAAACCTCGCGAAATGGACATCAGCATGGGTGATTACTTTAGCAATTGCCTCATTTGGGCCGCATTTTTTATGGCAAGAGCAGGCTGTTTTTAGTGTTGTGGCAATCTTACTTAATGTAGTAGTTGGCATTATGATGATTTTATCGAACAAACGACAACTACAGGGAATGGATGAGCTGCAGCAGCGTATGCACTTTAATACAATGGCGATTACCTTGGGTGCAAGCTTAGTATTTGGTTTAGCTTATTCGGTTGTGCAATCAAGTGGCTTAATAAGCTTTAAAGAAGATATATCGCACCTCGTACTCTTTATGGGCTTAACCTATTTAGTGAGTCTTTTAATGATGAATAAGCAGTTAAACGACGAGGGCGAGGAATGAAAAACCGCTTGAAAGTGCTTCGTGCTGAGCACAACTACACCCAAGCAAAATTAGCCGAATTACTCGATGTATCAAGGCAAACAGTGAATGCTATCGAAAAAGGTAAATTTGATCCAAGTTTGCCATTAGCATTTAAAGCCGCGCGTTTATTTAACCTGAGTATCGAAGAGATATTTCAGGATGAGTAAGTCTGATAGCGTAAGAGGCGTTTTAACGCCGAATGTTAAATCATTCTTGTTAAACGCCTTTTTGCTACGCGATATAAATTCGCAGCTAGATTTTTGTTAACTTTCGACTCGTAGTTTTTTCATCTGCATCGCACTTAACGACCACATTAAAAAACCACCTAAGAATAGTGCCGCAGAAACATAGCCTGTTTGACTAGGGAGTGCTCCTTCAGCAATAGCCATGCCGCCAAGCCAAGGGCCAATAGCATTGGCTGTATTAAACGCACACTGTACTAACGCACCAATCATGGCATGCCCTTGTGGTGATACATCCATTAATAGCGATTGGATCACGGTACCTAAACCAACACTAAAGCCAATAAAGAAAATCACCGCGTATAACAGCCAAATATTATGGCTTGCGCTTACATAACTGGCTGCAAATACTACAGCACCAATTAGCGCTGCGCCTGTGGTTTTCAGCGGTGAGTGGTCGGCGGCTTTACCTAATACATAGTTACCTAAAGTACAGCCAATACCAAACATAATCATCGCAATAGAGATAGTGTAAGCAGGGGTATGGGTGACTTCTAAAATAGTGTCGGCAATGTAAGTGTAAACACAAAATACGCCACCAAAACCAATAATGATGATACCCAGAATAGTCCATACGAGCTTGTTCTTTAATACACTTAACTCATCGAGAATCGATGTTGGCGCGGTATTCTTTACGTTAGGTACGTATTTCACAATCAATACCAAGGCAACTAACGCAAGTACAGCGGTGCCTGCCAAACAATAACGCCAGCTAAAGTTTTGCCCCACTAGGGTGACCATGGGCACACCAACAATAGTGGCAATGGTTAAACCCATAAATACTTTTGACATAAAACTTGCGCGTTTATCGGCAGGGGCGATATCGGCTGCCAATAAAATAGCAGCGGCGAAGTAGGCACCGTGTGGTAAGCCACTTAAAAATCGAAATAAAATAAGTTGTTCAAGCGAGTTTGCAAAAGCACTTAAACCATTGAATAAAAACATCATACTGACAAACATCAACAGTGCATTTCGCTTACGCATGTTGGCGGTTGTGATCATAAATAGTGGGGCACCGACAACTACGCCAATCGCGTAAGCACTGATGGCATAACCACTTTGCGCTGGCGTAGACGAAAATGTTTCGCTGATCAGGGGCAACATTGGCATCATAGAAAATTCTGATAGGCCCAAAATGAATGTGCCTAAAGCCAATACTATCAGAATGGTAAACGTGCTTGCGTTGCCTTGGGAGTTGGCTACGTTAGTCATGTAATTCCTTTAAAATAAATTTAAAAACAAAATAGATTTTTGATAATTGAAAATGCCAGTAACAAATACTTTGTTCTGGAGTAGAGGTGTGTGCCCAGCGCTATTGTAATACAAATTAATGGAGTTGATACAGTACTTTTTGGAACGTTCTATATTTGTTTGCTATAAGAAAATAACCTGAACTTCTTAAGTCTTTGCTGTTCAAAATAAATACAGAGAAAAAGCCAACTATACTTGGTTAACTGAATTGGTTTAAAGGAGAGCGCAATGAAAAAGATATTTGCCTGTATCGACGGTTCATGCATGACCGATGCGGTGACAGAAGCGGCGATTTGGATTTCTAAGCGCTCCAGCCACCCGATTAATTTTTTGCATGCACTAGAGCCACCTTTGCCACAAGGCAGTGATGATTTAACCGCAATTATAGGTTTAGGCTCGCAAACATCATTGTTAGAGCAATTGGCAAAACTTGAACAAGAGCGCAACAAAGTAGCGTCGCAGCATGGTCAATTATTGCTAGATGAAGCAATGAAAAAAGCCGAGCATGCAGGCCTAACCGAGATTGAGCAACAGCAGCTTTCAATGAGTCTTGTTGATGCTTTACTTGAACATGAAGACAATGCCCGTGTGATGATTATAGGCCGCTCTGGTAAAGGGCACTACGATGATTTTAAAGTACTGGGCTCGCACATTGAAACGCTGATCCGTCAGGTGCATACCCCGGTTGCGATTGTGCCGCCGCAATTTCATGAGCCCACAAACTTTATGCTAGCTTATGATGGCAGCGAAAGTACCGACAAAGCGATTACGCAAATTATCAATGGCGGCATTTTATCCGGCTTAGATTGCCATTTGGTGATGGTGGATAAACAAGATGGTCAGTGCCAAGACAAACTTGATACTGCCTCAGCAAGGCTAGCAGAAAATGGCTTTAATGTGAGAGCGCGCATGCTCGATGGCGATGTTTACCAAGCGCTGTGGCGATATAAAAGTGACCACGCCGTTGATTTAATGGTGATGGGCGCATTTGGTCACTCTAAATGGCGGCAGTTCTTTTTAGGCAGCACGACCTTAAAAATGCTTGAAGATAGCCGTATTCCTTTAGTGGTGCTGCGCTAAGTTATTCACCTGTGACAGGGTGCGACAATATGTCACGTGTTCAGACTAATTAATGAGTTTTATAATCGGCGTCATTAATTATTTGCTTTGATTTTAAAACAGTTATGAACACGCTATCTTCTCGCCCTGGTTTTTTATTTTCTAAAATTGCTGCAGCACTTAGCTGTGTTTTAAGTATTTCGGCCTTTGCTGATGATTCTATTGAAGTGATAGAAGTACAAGATCATGCCCAAAATAACCATCAGTTAGTTGGCTCAGCAGACGCGTTACTGAAAGATTTAGGTGTTGATTTTTCAGCGGCCGGAGGGGTGTCTAACTTGCCAGTAATGAACGGCATGATGGGCGATAGAGTTAAAGTTTTAGTCGATGGTGCTGATGTCACAGCAGCGTGTGCTAACCAGATGAACCCGCCACTCTCTTATGTGTCGGCAAACCAAATTGCCACTTACAGTGTCGTTGCTGGTGTTTCACCGGTAAGCAGTGGCGGGGATAATATTGCCGGCGTTATTAGAGTAAATACGATTGCCCCTGAATTTAGTGATTCAGACTCAGTGAACTGGCGCGCAGGCTATGTTACCGCCCAGTACAAAAGCGTTAACGATAGCCAAGCATACGCGCTAGGTGCCAGCCTTGCGAGCAAACAGTTTAGCTTGTCTTACCAAGGCAGCTTTGAAGATGCGAACAGCTATGATGATGGGCATGATGAGCGTGTACTTGATACCTTATATCGAGTGCAAAATCATGCGTTAACGGGCGCTGTTCGTGATGAGAAACAACAGCTTGTAGTTAAACTGACGCATCAAAAAATTCCTTACCAAGGCTTTGCAAATCAATACATGGATATGACCGATAACACCAGTTATGGTTTCGTTGCTCAGTACCAACGTGAGCTTGAAAATGGTGATTTGCAGGTACAAGTGAATGCGCATGATGTAAAACACGAAATGGGTTTTTTCAGTAATGAGAAAACCGGCATGATGCCAATGAATACCGATGCACAAGATTACAGTTATCAAGTTCATTGGCGCACTGATTTATCAAAACAGTCATCATTAATGCTAGGGCAAGAATACTACGGTTATCGAATTGATGATTGGTGGCCAGCGGTTGCAGGGTCAATGATGATGGGCCCAAATGAGTACGTAAACATTAACGATGGCAAACGTGACCGCCTTGCGGCATTTGCTGAGTACCAAAGCCAAGTAAACCAAGCATGGTGGATGTCGGCAGGTGTTCGTGTTGAGCAAGTCACCACAGATACTGGCGAAGTGCAGGCTTATAACGAAGGTGGCATGAGCGGTATGGCTAATATGGGCTCAATGATGGACATGTCAAAAACCGACGCCCAAGCTGCGATGAAGTTTAACCAATTAGACCGTAAACGTGACGACACCTTAGTTGATGTGAGTTTACTTGCTCGTTATCAATTATCGAATAACGAAGAGCTGCAATTAGGTTTAGCTCGTAAGAACCGTGCACCTAATTTATATGAGCGTTACAGTTGGGGTGTAGGTACGATGGCAACCACCATGATTGGTTGGTTTGGCGATGGTAATGGTTATATTGGTAACCCAGATTTAAAAGCCGAAACAGCGCACACATTGAGTTCAAGCTACACCAAACTTGCCAAAGACGATAGCTGGCAAGTAACCGCAAATGTTTGGTACACGCAAGTAAATGATTATATCGATGCTGAAGTGACTAAGAGCTTTAATCGCACTGACATGGCGCATACCAAGCGTAATATTCTTACCTTTACGAATTTAGATGCCACTCTTTACGGTGCAAAACTGGCGGGTTTAATTGAACTTTACAACACAAAGCAAGCAGGTAAGTGGCAATTAAAAGGCTCACTAACCAGTACTCATGGCGAACGTGATGATAGCAATGAAGACTTATATCAAATTATGCCACTGCACACTGAGCTGAGCCTAGAGCACGAATACAAAGGCTGGCAAAACGCACTGAGCTGGCAATGGGTTGATAGTAAAACCCATGTTGATGAGCGCCGTTTAGAAAACCAAACCGACAGCTATCAGTTACTGGCTATATCAAGTCAGAAAACGTGGCAAAATTTAACCTTTAAGTTAGCAATTACCAACTTACTTGATGAATATTACCAACAGCCGCTTGGCGGTGTAAGTATTGCTAATTACAAGCAAGATATGAGCAATGGTTTTGAGCAACTTGCCGGACAAGGCCGCTCGTATAATGCCAGCGTAAGTTATCGGTTTTAGAGAAAGCTATCAGCTTTCAGCTGTCAGTTTGAAGCTGAACGGTGTTGCTTACAGGCCTTTACCAAAGGCCTAGCTCGTAGGAGGTACTTTAGTGCCGAAATATCTTCACAAAGAGAAAAGAATGAGAAGACAATGAGGGAAAACAATAAATTACTTGTTGTATTCTCTAAAGCGCAGCGCCTCTTATCCTCTTTGTGCGTAAAAGATTTTTTCTAACCACAGAGGTCACAGAGAACACAGAGGAAGAGAAGGAGAGACCATTATCTCTTTGTAAATAATTTTTCTCTGTGTAGCGCGAAGCGCCTCGGTGTTCTCGGTGGTTCAAATTGTCCTTTTCACAAAGAGAAAAGAATGAGAAGACAATGAGGGAAAACAATAAATTACTTGTTGTATTCTCTAAAGCGCAGCGCCTCTTATCCTCTTTGCGAAAAAATGTCTTTGCCGTAGGCGTGAAATTTATTTCGCGTTAAAGCAAATTGCACAAAGAGAACAGAATGAGAAGACAATGAGGTAAAACAATAGATTACTTATTGTTTTCTCTAAAGCGCAGCGCCTCTTATCCTCTTTGTGAAAATAAATGTCTGTGATGTAGGCGTGAAATATATTTCGCGTTAAAGCAAATTGCACAAAGAGAACAGAATGAGAAGACAATGAGGTAAAACAATAGATTACTTATTATTTTCTCTGTGTAGCGCGAAGCGCCTCGGTGTACTTATATGGACTCCCCGTTTTTTGTCAACGGAGTATTTATTAAATAAAGATTAGATGCTGGCTTATATACGGACTCTATTTGGGGAGCTACCCCTGGTCACT